>JAZRJQ010000137.1:0-10946 GCA_045645925.1 Clostridia bacterium
ATTTGATGAAAATGGTATAGAACAAAAATATTTTACTGTTAACATTATGCCACCAATTTACGCAAACAAAGAACTTTGCCCAAAAGAACAAGAACTTGATTTAATGAGAAGAAATTATGAAATGTGCGTAAAAAAATACGAAGAAGTTTACAATAAAAAAATGGAGTATTTAACCAAAGAATAACAATGAAAACCTATACAACTTCAATAATTATTAGTTCAATATTTATAATAATTGGAAACATGCTTTACAGCATTGGTTCTTATAGTTTATCTTTTATGGAAATAAGTGTTGCAACAGTGTTGGCAGTTGGCCTTATGTTTTCAATAGACGCTATTGTTGCAATTGCCATACACGAAATTCCAAAATTATTTTTTAAAGATTTTATGAGTAAAACAAAATTTTATAATGCAAACAATTTTCCTTTTAAAATTTATAAATTTGAAAGAAATTTTTACGAAAAAATTGGTATTAGAAAATGGAAAGACCTGCTTCCAAACAAAATGGGTATGCGCAAGGACCATTTGGAAGATAAAAACGACTTGAATTATTTAAACATGTTTATTATTGAAGGTTGCCGTGCCGAATTTATGCATTTACTTTCTGCAATATTTTCAATACTCCCAATATTTTTAATACCTTTTAAATATTTCGGAATTATTATGCCGGTTGCAATAGTTAACATAATTTTGCAACTGTTGCCTGTTATTGTTCAACGTTATAATCGCCCAAAGATTATGATTGTGCAAAAACGTATAATCCGTCAACAAACAAAAGAAGAAGATGAAAAACGTTTTGCTAGTTAAAAAAAGAACACTAAATTAGTGTCCTTTTTTTACTTTATTAAATTTTATTATTTAACCAATTAATCAGCTAAACCCAAATCTTCTTTTGCATCTTCAAAAGCATCTTGCCAATTTTCAATTTGATTATTTGTTAAATTGTTAGATTGTGAAATTTGTGACATAATTTCAATTTCAGCAGATAGCAAGGTTGATTTGTAAGCATCAATCATTGCTTGTCTGTGTGTTGCATAAGCTTGTTTTGCTGTGGCAATTGCTTGTTGTTTTGCTTGCAAGTATTGATTAACTGCTGTTTGAATTTGTGTATCAAAATTTGAAATTTGGGTTTTAAAACCATCAATTACTGGTTGCAACGTTGTTTGCAAACTTGGGTGTTGTGCAAGTAGTTGTTCCTTTTCCGATAAATCTATTTTAACACTAGCAAGGCTTGCTCTAAGTTCTGCAACTTGTTCCAAAATTGCGTTTTCAGCAACACCAAATGCCTGCTTTATTTCTTCAACTTGATTATATGCCAAACCTTTAAGCTCATCTTGTTTTGTTTTGATTAATTCAACAAGTTGTTTTTCGTTTAAATTATTTAATTCTGTTGTTGTTTTCTCTGGTGCCAAAGTTGCAGCTTGTGTAATTAAAGCTTCTTTTGCCCTTGAACCATAAAAATCTGCCAAATCAACAGTAACATCAATACCAAAATCAGAATAAGTTCTTTCAATTTCTCTTTTTGCAAGTTTTTCTAGTCTTTTAATGTCTTTATCATCCGACCCATTAACTTCCAGTGTTACTTTTTGACCATCGAATGTGAAGTAACCACTAATTGTTGCACGCTCAATAAGTTCTTCAACAGCATCATCTGCTTCCATGCCCACAAAGTTAATATTTGCATAAATTTGACCAGCTTCTTCGTTTTCGTAAAGTACACTAACAATTTTATCGTTCTTATTAACAACAAACGACACTTCTGGGTTTATTGAAATATTCATTGTTCTATCTGTATCAACACCACAACCAGTCAAGCCAAAAACACTTGGCACCAACAAACATGTAGCTAATGCAGTACCTAAAATTCTTTTTTTCATATACACCCCCTATATTACACTTATATTTTATCAAAAAGTTTTTTTTGTAAACAAATATTTTTTATTATTTTTTTAATTTTTTTGTTATTAACAATATGGTTTAATTTGTCAAAACTTTGTGTTAAAAGCAAAATATTTGTTATAACAAGTATACTTTTTGTGTTAAACTATACTTAATAAAAGGAAACAACTATGATTAAGAAAATAGAAGATATTGAAACAAAACAAGAAATATCAAACAACATTTTAAGAAAATTGCCTGAGTGGTTTGAAATTGAAAGTGCAATTGTTGACTACGTTAAAAACAGTGCCAACACCACTATTTTTGCTTATTTTGAAGAAAATAAACCAATTGGATTTGTTAGTTTGAAACACATAAACAACCACACCTTAGAAATTTATATTATGGGTGTTGAAAAACAATATCAAAAAAATGGTGTTGGAACACAATTAATAAACACAGCAACCGAATTTGCTAAACAAAACAACTATAAACTGTTGCAAGTTAAAACACTAGACGAATCTTACGTTCCATATGATAAATTTTATGAAATCACCAGAAAGTTTTACAACAAGGTTGGGTTTTACAACTTGGAATGTTTAAACATTTGGGGAGAAGAAAACCCTTGTATTGTAATGGTTAAACCTATTTAAAACAAAAAAGTGGCATTTGCCACTTTTTTATTTTGCAATTAGAATTTCAACAACTCGTTCAAAGAAGTTACGAATATTAACTTCCCTTGTTGAACCATAGTTTTTGTGTTCATCTTCTGGTGTAAATTCACCAACAAAAGCAACTTCTTCACCTGTAACACTTCTTCCTTTTTCGTAGGTGAACACCCTAACAGTTGGAGAATCTTCCGTAACAATGATTAATGCAATGTTATCCAAATCGTTTTGAACAAATTCGTCACCAAATTCAACAATCAACAAGTTTTTGTCGGTTGTTTTTTTGATATCGCCTGTAATTGATTTTATTGGGACAATTTGGTGTTCCAAATCAAATGCATTTGCAATCATTTTTGGGGCATCAGTTGAAACAAAGTATTCCAAATTTTTTGGGTTTGGTGCAATTGTTTGCAAAAAGAAATCTCTGTTATGAGTTATAATTTTTATTAATTCTCTACCCAGCATGTAATTAAGTGATGGCATAAGTTATCATCTCCACATATTTATTAATTTTAGCATACCACAAATTTTGTAATAAAAAAACAAAAACAAAGGTATAACTGCTCTGAATAACAAAAAAACTCTGGTTTAACCAGAGTTGTAACTTTCCTAACAACAAGGGAAACACCTTAAGTCACAATATTTATAGACCTTCGCCTTACAAAAACATACAAAATAATTATTCGTTCACACTGAGAACAAGTCTGAGCATAAGGGAGCTACCCTTACACTTCTTGCCCATAACTGATGCAGTAAGTGGAATGTTGCCACCAAATTTCACCGAACATTCAGAAACCTTAGAAGGGTTTTGCGATACCTTTCGCTAGACATACGGCTACTCTTACAACAATCTGCCTTATACATTACTTACGTAACTTCAAGTCTAACAATCTTATGGTATTCCCTTGCATATTCTCAGCACCACCTGCCAAACTGTTTAAGGGTTATTCTCCACCGGAGCGTCTATTATGATTGCGACAGATCTGTTTAACTTATTAAGTTGTATGCTTGCACTAATGCCTTAAGTTGTCTTTTGAACTCCTGCAATAAATTCGCATTTATCACAATGGCTGTTACTTTAAACCTATCAGTCGAAAGTAATCCACTTTTTCGGCACCATCTGGGGACTGGTGTAAACCAGTTGTGCACCCAGATATAAATATTGTGACTTAAGGTGTTTGACCTTAGTAGTAGTATTATATGTTACAAGTTTAAATTTTGCAATAGTTATTTTGAAAAAAGTTGTAAATTTTTTAATATTTTTAATGTTTTGTCAAAAATTTTGACTTTTTACATAAACTAAAATAAAAAATTTTGTTTATTTTGCTTAAAAGAAATGATTTTTATTTGTTTGTTAAATGAAAATTCATGTGTTATCATTGAGTATGTTTAACCCTTAAAACTAAGTTTTAAGGAATTAGGGGAACAAAGTTAAACATAAAAGGTTAAGGTTAAATATGAGTTTTTTAGAGTGGTTATTTTCAAGCTACCCTAACCCAAGCATTAATGGGCAATGGGGTTTTTTGCACATCTTGGTTTTAGTGTTGGCAATTATAGCAATTATTGCTTTGGCTTTTATTTTTAGAAAAAGAACTGACAAAACACGTTACATTGTTATTTGTGTTTTGGCAGGATTAATTTTGTTTCTAGAAATAACACGCAGAGTTATTAACATTATTAAAACCGATGATTATAGTTTAAACAATTTGTTATATATTTTCTTGCCACGCCCATGGTGTGCAATTTCTTGTTGGAGCATTATTATTGCAACAATTTTTAGAAAGAAATTTATGTTTAACTTTGCAAGTTTTACAAGTTTGATATGTGCATTAATTTTCTTTGCTTACCCTGGTGCCGGTTTTAACAACAAATACATTTTGTTTGAAAACCTTTATTCAATTGCAACACACACATTGTTGTTAATAACATCAATAACATTAATAACACTAAAACAAACCAAATTTGTTTACAGCGAAATTTGGCAAGAAATGGTATGCTTATTTGTTGTTTTTGCATACACAATGTTAGAAATTTACGGTTTAAAAATTAGCGACGACCCAATGTACTTTATGCCTGGCAACGATGTGCAAGACACCTTGGGCTTATCGTTTGGCGTTTATTTGCCAATTTACATAATTTTTATGTTTGTTTACATTAATATTTTTTATTTAATTGACGACAGACACAAAGTAAAATCCATTTTTAAACGAAATAAAAATGGAGAAATAACAACCAAACATTAATAAAAAACAACCAGAATTCTGGTTGTTTTTTTGTTTTTAATTATTATCTGCACCTTCATTTAAAATGTCGGCAGATTCTTTTTTGATTTCAATTGCAGGAATGTCTTGTTTTGAAAGTTCTTTTTCTGCTTCTCTTTGAATTTCTGCTTCAATTTTTTGTGCTTCTTTCTTTTGCTTGTTATACAACGTGCTATATTTTTTATTGTTTTTAAGCAAATATTCGTGTGTGCCGTGGTCAACAATTTTGCCATGGTCAATAAAATAAATTTCGTCACAATTTTCAATTGTTGATAATCTGTGTGCAATTGTAATAATTGTTTTTTCAGGTTTTAATTCTTCAATTGATTCCATAACAAGTTCTTGTGAAATATTATCAAGAGCACTTGTTGCTTCATCAAAAATTATAACCTTAGAATCTTTAAGCAATGCACGTGCAATGCAAATACGTTGTTTTTGTCCACCACTTAAACGTGTTCCACCTTCACCCAAATAACTATCTAACCCTAATGGAAGTTCCCTCACAAAATACTCAGCATTTGCAAATTTAAGTGCCTTATAAATTTCTTCATCAGTAACATCTTTATTAACAAGTTGCATATTTTCTCTAATTGTTAAGTTGAATAGGTATGGTGCTTGGTTAACCATTGCAATATTTTTACCGAAATCTTGTGCCAATGTTTGAGAATTTGTGTCATCAAACAAAATTGTTCCTTGTGTTGGGTCGTACAATTTACAAATTAATGCAACAATTGTGCTTTTTCCACAACCACTTTCCCCAACAAATGCAATGTGTTGGTTTGATGTAACTTTAAAACTTACATCGTCTAAAATCTTTTCGCCTTCTTCATATTCAAAACTAACATTTCTAAATTCAATGTTTCCATGGAACACAGGAAGTGTAACATTTCCAAACACATCGTGTGTGTAGGTTTCGTTGTTTGCAAGTTGGAACACACGGAAAGCATTAACTTCAATTTCCTTAAAGTAATCTTGCAAGTTACCCAAATGAACTGCAAATTCCATAACAGAGTTTTTATAAACATAAACCGAATAGAAAATTGTTAAATCAAGTCTACCCAAATTAATTAAGTAAATACACAACACAATAAACAAGAAGTTACAAATAATGCTTACAAAGTTTGCAACCATTAAAAGTGCTGACCCTACGTACCATTCTTTGTTGTCGGCCTTCATATAATCTTCTTGCAAGGTGTTAACACGGCCAACAATGTTTGAACTTAAACCCAAAGTTTTAATATCTTTAATACCTCTAATTGATTCACCAATCATAGAGTTGATATATTCCGATTTCTTTAAAACACCTGGCTTCATTTTTGCAAAATAGTGAATTCTAATTTGATAAACCAAATAACGAATAATAATAAACGAAATCAAAAACAAGCCCAACCAATAGTTTGTAATTAACACAAACACAATAAATCCAATACGGCTCATAAAGTTTACAATGGTTTCACTTATACTTTTAAAAGATGTTGCAAGTGAGTTTAAATCGTTTGTTAAGCGTGTTATAAATGCGCCATTTCCAAGTTTTTCATATTCACCAATGTTAATGTTAAAACTATCTTTAATGATATTAAGTTTAACATCACGTTTAACATAGTTTTCCAATTTTTTAAACAAAGGAACACGTGCAAGATAAACCAATTGGTTTGTTGCTTCAAGCCCAGCATAAATCAAAGCATAACTTACTGCCGCAGCAAAATCTTGCGTTATTGTCATGCTTGAAATAACATTACCTAAAACTAATGGAGAAAAGAATCCAACCACACCAGTTGCAATAAGTGACACCCAAAACCCAATACATAACCATTTATAATTTTTAAAATAAGATAAATATTTTTTTAAGTTTGTAAAGCCTTTAATCGACTTCTTTTCTTCTAAATCTTTCATTTTTATTACCCTTAAAAATTTTGTCGATTAATTGTAGCACCAAACAAAAAAAATAACCACCAAAAAACACACATAAAAAATTTAATTTTTACTTTTTAAAAATTTTTAAATTTATTATTTTACTATTTCATCTGAATTGCCACCCACAAATAAAAATGATAAAATAGTTGCAGAAAATTTAACAGACAATCTTTTAAATTTTTTAAAATCAAAAAAAATAACAAAAGGAGCAAAGAAACATGAAAACATTACAACAAACCGATTCAAAAGTTTTTAATGCAATTAAAAAGGAAGAAATTAGACAACACGATGGTCTTGAACTAATTGCAAGTGAAAACTACGTGTCAACTGCTGTGCTAGAAGCAATGGGCAGTTGCTTTACAAACAAATATGCAGAAGGTTACCCTAAAAAACGTTATTATGGTGGTTGCGAAAACATTGACGTTGTTGAAAGTTTGGCAATTGACAGACTAAAACAAATTTACGGTTGTGAACACGCAAACGTTCAACCACATTCAGGCGCAAATGCAAACTTGGCTGTATATTTTGCAATGCTTAAACCTGGCGACACAATTTTAGGAATGAACCTAAGCGATGGTGGACACTTAACACACGGTTGCAAAGCAAACATTTCAGGAAAATATTACAATGCTGTTAGTTATGGTGTTGACCCTGAAACCGGACTTATTGATTACGAAAAAGTTAGAGAACTTGCCCTTGACTGTAAGCCTAAAATGATTGTGTGTGGCGCTAGCGCATATCCAAGAGTTATTGATTTTAAAAAATTTAGAGAAATTGCCGACGAAGTTGGTGCTTACCTTATGGTTGACATGGCACACATTGCCGGCTTAGTTGCAGCTGGCGTTCACCCAAGCCCTGTTGAACATGCACATTTTGTAACATCAACCACACACAAAACTTTACGTGGTCCACGTGGTGGAATAATTTTGTGTAAAGAAGAATTTAAAGAAAAAATTGACAAAGCAATTTTTCCAGGAATTCAAGGTGGTCCACTTGAACATGTTATTGCCGGAAAAGCTGTTTGCTTTAAAGAAGCACTTAACCCTAGTTTTGTAAAATACCAAACACAAGTTGTTAAAAATGCAAAAACGTTGGCAGACCAACTAACAAAACGTGGAATTAAACTTGTTTCTGGTGGAACAGATAATCACTTAATTTTGATTGATTTATCAGACCGTAACATTACTGGTTTGGAACTTGAAACCTTGTTACAAAAAGCACACATTACCACAAACAAAAACACTGTTCCAAACGAAAAACGTAAACCATTTATTGCAAGTGGTGTTAGAATTGGAACACCTGCAATTACAAGTCGTGGCATGAAAGAAAAAGAAATGATTAAAATTGCAAACTTTATTGCCGACATTATTGATAAAAAACAAAAAGCAGTAAAACAAGTAAAAGAAGAAGTTTTAAAACTTTGTTCAAAATTTGAAATAAGATAACAAAAAAAGAACTTAGGCTAAACCCCTAAGTTCTTTTTTTCAACTTTAAAAGTTGGATTGTATTAAATTGTGTATTTACGTTTTTAATTAGTTACAATACTTTCACTTAATTAAAACATAAACAAAAATGTTGCAATCAAAATTTGAGCAGCATAATATGTTGCATGGTTGATTGTTGTTAAGAATTTGTTATCAACTTTTCCACCAAAGTATTGCATTGATAGAACCAAATCACTTAGTAAGAACAACGCCATACCAACACCTAGAACAATAAAGTCTAGTGAAATGCACGCCAAATAAATTGTGAACACTGTCATAAAGTTAAGTAAGAAACTATAACCTATGGTTTGCCAAGTGAACTTTCCAAAATCTAAGCCCATTTTTTTGCCACCAACAACAGTAACTGGTGTTAGTAGTAATGCTGCGCCAACAGAAATTAGAATTGGTAACAACAAGCTAATTGTTTCGTAACTGAATAACACTGTGCCTGCAAAATAGAAAATGTGACCAATTGAGAATGCAAGCATTCCTGCATTTAGGTAAATATCATTTTCTTGTTTGTAAACATATTTAAGGTCAAGAACAATGTCGCCAATCAGACCACAAACAAGGCCCATAATAACAAACACGCTTCCTGCATTAAACCATGTTATTTGAGTGAAACTGAACACGCCATACAAAACAAAGCAAAAGCTTGCCAATGTTTTTGTTAAAATGCCCATTGCTCCACCTTTGGTTACACGAACAAAAATGAATAATGCTGTTGTTAACACTGCCAAAACGCACAAACAAATTTGAACTGCCATTTTTTATTCCCCCTTTTTTTAATACACCAAAATTTTAACACACAAAACTTTTATTCCAAAACAAAATTATGATTGTTGCAAAAAAAGTTACCAACTTACATGTTGATAACTTTTTATCCATTTTTCATCTATAATCCATAAACACATTGTTTTTGACAAAAAACCAATGTTTTATGTTCTAAAATATAATATTTGAATTATTTTTCCAATTCTTCTTTAAGCATTTCGTTAACACGTTGTGGGTTTGCTTTACCTTTGCTTGCTTTCATAACTTGACCAACCAAGAACCCAATTGCGCTTGTTTTTCCAGATTTATAATCGGCAACTGATTGTGGGAAGTTTGCAATTGCTTGGTCAACAAATCCTTTTAATTCGTCGTCGTTGTTAACTTGTTTTAAACCAAGTTTTTCAACCAATGCATTTGCTGAATCACCTGTTTCCCACATTTGTTCAAACACTTGTTTTCCGGCAGTTGCGCTAATTTCTTTTTTAGCAACAAGTGTAACAAGTTCAGCAAGTTGTTTTGCCAGAATTTTGTTTTCGCTTGTTTCTTTTAATTTACGCAACACTTCGTTAATAATAAAGTTTGCAACAATTTTTGGTTCGTTAACATAACTTAAAACTTCGTTAAAGTAATCACTAATTGCTTTACTTTCGGTAAGCAAACTTGAATCGTAATCGCTTAGGCCATAACTTAAATAAATTTGTTTAAGTTCGGCTGGCAATTTTGGAATGCTGTTTTTCAAAGCTGAAATTTGTTCGTCAGAAATATAAACAGGAAGTAGGTCTGGGTCTGGGAAATATCTGTAATCTTGGCTATCTTCTTTTGAACGCATTGATCTACTTTCACCAATACTATCGTCCCAACGCAATGTTTCTTGAACAATTTTGTGACCATCTTCAATTTCTTCAATCTGACGTTTTTGTTCGTAATTGATAGCACGATACACTGCTTTAAAACTGTTTAAGTTTTTCATTTCGGTACGTGTACCTAACACAACACTATCAGCTGGTTTAACAGAAAGGTTAACGTCACAACGCAAACTACCTTCTTCCATTTTAACATCGGAAATTCCGGTGTAAGCAATTGTGTTTTTTAATGCTTCCAAAAATGCAACGGCTTCATCAGCAGAAGCAATATCTGGTTCGGTAACAATTTCAATTAAAGGAACACCACCACGGTTATAGTCAACCACGGTTCCACCAATTCCATCGTGAATAAGTTTGCCTGCATCTTCTTCTAGGTGGATACGGTTTAACCTAATTTTTTTAGGTGTGCCATTAACATTAATTTCAACATAACCATTAACACAAAGTGGTTTTTCCAATTGGCTAATTTGATATGCTTTACTTAAATCTGGATAGAAATAATTTTTACGTTCAAACACACTTTCGTTGTTGATTGAACAATTAAATGCAAGACCTGCAATAACAGCATACTCTACTGCTTTTTTGTTTAGCACAGGCAATGCACCAGGAAAACCTAAACAAACAGGACAACAGTTTGAGTTAGGTTCATCGCCAAAGTTGTTTTTGCAACCACAAAAACATTTGGTTTGGGTTTTAAGTTCGCAGTGAACTTCTAAACCAATAACTGTATCGTACTTCATGTTAGTTTTCCTCCTTCATTGTTTCAAACACATCGGCAACATTAAACAATGTTGATTCTGAGAATTTTTTACCAATTAATTGCATGCCAATTGGCAAACCGGATTTATCAACACCACAAGGAATGCTTATTGCTGGAAGTTCGGCAATGTTAACAGGAACAGTGTAAACGTCCGACAAATACATTGAAAGTGGGTCGTTTGATTTTTCACCAATTTTGAACGCAACAGTTGGGCTGGTTGGAGTTAAAATAACATCGCAACTATCAAAAATTTCGTTGAATTGTTGAACAATTAAACGTTGAACCTTTTTCGCTTTTTTGTAATAAGCATCGTAATAACCACTGCTTAACACATAGTTTCCAAG
>JAZRJQ010000138.1:0-1956 GCA_045645925.1 Clostridia bacterium
ACATGGCTACGATCCGACTTAGAAGAAACCGAAGAAGAAACTGATGAAGGTTTAAATGATAAACTTCCACCATTAACTGAAGGCGAAGTTTTAAATTTGGAAAAATTTAATTCTCAACAAAAATTCACAAAGCCACCACAACGTTTTACTGAGGCAACCTTGGTTAAAGAAATGGAAGAAAAGGGTATTGGTCGTCCTGCAACTTACACTCCTACAATTACATTGCTTGCAAGCCGTCATTATACCGAAAAAGATGGTAAATACTTAAAACCAACCGAATTAGGTGAAAAAATTAATGAATTACTTGAAACATATTTTAGTGATGTAATTAATGTTAAATTTACTGCAAAAATGGAAAGTCAACTTGACGATGTTGCTGAACACGAAATTGATTGGCAAGATATGGTTGGAACTTTCTATAAAGATTTTTCAAAACTGCTTTATGCTTGTGATAAAGACAGTGTTAAGTTTAAAATTCCTCCAAAAGAAACTGATGAAGTGTGCGATAAGTGCGGTGGAAAAATGGTTATAAGAACAGGAAAGTTTGGTGAATTTTTGGCGTGTTCAAACTATCCAAACTGTAAAAATATACAATCTTTAACCAAAGAAGTTTCAAAATGTCCAAAATGTGGAAAACCTGTTTTGGAACGTAAAAGTAAAAAAGGTAAAATCTTCTATGGCTGTTCGGGTTATCCAACATGTGATTTTATTTCGTGGGAATTGCCTACCGAATATAAATGTCCAAAATGTGGCCAATACCTAACAAAGAAAACAGTTTATGGTAATTCAAGATATAAATGTTCAAACGTTGAATGTGACTATACAAAAATTGTAAAAAAACCTAAAGAAAGCGAAGAAAAATAGGTTTGCATATTAGTTTGCATAGTAGTAAAAAGGAATAAAAATGAGTAAGGATAAAGTTGTAAATATTATTGGTGCTGGTTTGGCTGGAAGCGAAGCATGTTATCAATTGTTAAAGCGTGGATATAAAGTAAACTTGTTTGAAATGAAACCAAACAAGTTTTCTCCTGCTCATAAAAATCCAAACTTTGCTGAATTAGTTTGTTCAAATTCATTAAAGTCAAACGACGTAACTTCTGCTTGTGGGCTTTTGAAACAAGAACTAAGAATGCTTGATTCGTTAATAATAAAAGTTGCTGATAAGGTTAGTGTTCCTGCTGGTAGTGCGCTAGCAGTTGATAGGGAGTTGTTTAGTGAAAAAATTACTAACGAATTAAAAACTTTTAAAAATTTAAATGTTATTAACACCGAAGTTGAAAGTTTTGATTTAACAAAACCAACAATTGTTGCAACTGGTCCGTTAACATCTGATAGTTTAGCACAATTTTTAAAATCGGTTTTTAATGATGAATATTTGTATTTCTTTGATGCAATTGCTCCAATTGTAAGTTATGAAGGAATTGATTTTGATAGTGCGTTTGTTGCCGATAGGTATGATAAAGGCACTGGTGATTATATTAACTGTCCACTTAACAAAGAAGAATATGAGTTGTTTTATAACGAACTGGTTAATGCTGAATCGGTTAGATTAAAAGATTTTGAAAATTCAAAAGTTTTTGAAGGTTGTATGCCGGTTGAAGTTTTGGCAAAACGAGGGGTTGATGCTTTGCGTTATGGTCCACTTAAACCTGTTGGCTTAACCGACCCAAAAACCGGAAGATATCCTTATGCTTGTGTTCAGTTGCGTAGGGAAACAAACAACTTGGATATGTTTAACATGGTTGGTTTTCAAACAAATCTAACATTTAAAGAACAAGAACGTGTGTTTAAACTTATTCCAGCGCTTAAAAATGCCGAATTTTTACGTTTTGGAGTTATGCATCGTAACACATTTATTAATGGTCCAACAGTGTTAAACAAACACTTCCAAGTAAAAGCATATCCAAATGTTTTTGTTGCAGGTCAACTAAGTGGTGTTGAAGGATATGTTGAAAG
>JAZRJQ010000139.1:0-11490 GCA_045645925.1 Clostridia bacterium
TAGGAATTCATTCTTTTGAGAATGGTGAAATAACTGTTAATGGACATAGTATAAAAAAAGAAGAAAATGCTGTTAAACAATTAATTGGTTATGTGCCAGATAACCATTCTGTTTATGAAACATTAACAGGTAGAGAGTACGTTAATTTTATGGCAGATATTTATGGTGTTAATGCTGATGATCGTGAAAAAAGATTGGAAAAATATTCAAAGATGTTTAATTTGGAAAATGTGTTAGATAATCAAATTAGTGGTTATTCACATGGTATGCATCAAAAAATTTGCATTATTGGTGCATTAGTTCATGAACCCAAACTTTGGGTTTTAGATGAACCATTTTTGGGGCTTGATCCACAAAGTGTTGATGCTGTTAAAGAGTGTATAAGGTATTATACAAAAAACAAAAGACATATGGTAATTTTTACCAGCCACAATCTTGACACCGTTATTGAAATTTGTGATAGAGTTTGTGTTATTGAGTGTGGAATGGTTAAAGCTGTTGTTGATGTTTCAAAAAGAAATAGCAAAAAGAAATTACGTGAATTATTAGATTAATTTTAATTGGTAATGGTTTAAGTGGAGAACATAAAAACTTTAATTGGTTTAGAAAGAAAACTTAATAGGAAACCTGGTGTTAAAACAAAATATTTGGTTTTAAACTTTTTGTTTGCTTTATTAACAATTGTTGGTGTTGGTGCTTTTTCTTATGTTGCAATAGTTGCACTTTCTATTGTTTGTGGTGGAAGTTTGATTGGTTTACTTTCTTTTTTATTGTTAGTGCTTTTGTTTGTGTTGTTTTTTTACACTATTGCTAATCAATTAAAAGTTTTGTTTTTGTTTAAGGAAAAAACAATATTGGCATATATTCCTGTTTCAAAATGGCAAATTTATGTTTCAAAATCATTAACATGCTTAATTAATCTTTATCTTGTTAACTTTATGATTTCAGCACCAGTTTTAACTGTGTTTGGTGTTATTTTCTCAATGTCATTAAGTTACTATTTATTTTCTTTGGTTGCGTTGGTTTTGTTACCATTGTTGCCTTATGGTGTTGCTTGTTTGCTACTTATTCCTTTAATGTTTTTATATAACTGGCTAAAAAATAAAAATACTTTAAAACTATTATTAAGTGTTCTTTTAACGGTTGTTGGATTTTATTTTTACATGAAAGTAGTGTTTAATGTGGCCTCAATAACATTAATTCAAGATGTTCCAACAAACAATATTATGGAAGTAATTATAAAGTTTTGCTCTAACAAATTTATTCCTAGTACATGGTTCGCTGATTTATTATGTAATCAAAATGTTGTTTTCGGACTGTTAATGATAGTGTTTTTTAGTGTTGTGCTTGTTGGATTGGGTAGTGTGATTGGTTTAATTAGTTACAAAGAAATATTTAACTATGCATTAACAATAAAAAATTTTTCTAGGCAAATTAAAACAAAAACAAAAGTAAAGAGTGCTTTTTTGGCTTACGTTGTAACTGAAATTAAAGATCTGTTTAGAAATTTAAGCTATGCATTTACATATTTTGGCATGGCTATAGCAATGCCTATTATGGTATGGTGTTGTAACAAGTTTGTTATTGAATTTGCATCAGAAAAATTGGGAAGTAATATTGTGTTTGGAACAACATTACTTGTTGTGTTTATTTTTGTTTCAGTAATATGTTCACCAACAGCTTCTTTTATTAGTAAAGAAGGTGATAATTTCTGGATTTTAAAAACAAACCCAAAAGGAATTACACTTCCATTGTTTGCAAAATCTTTAATTGGAATTATGTCTTCGTTTGCATCTTTATTAATTTCAATTATTGCAATATGTTTAAGTGAGTTTATATCGTGGGGTTTAGGTTTGATTATTTTAGGTTTAACGGTGGTTTATATTGTTGGACTTGTTTCTTTTGGTCTGATTTTAAATCTTTATCGACCAAACATTTTTTACTTAAATATTGAAAATAATTCAAACATGATAATTCATATGTTGTTAAGTTTAGTTGTTTCTTTGGCGTTGGGGATTATATCAATTGTTTTAAGTTTTTCATTCTCATTATTAATAATTTCGTTAATTTGTTTAGCGATTGTTTTAATTTTTACATTAATAAATTTCGTACTTTTGCTTACTCAGCACAAAAAATTGTACGCAAAAATGGAGCGTTAGCATATGAAAAAACTTATGATGTTTATTATTGCGTTAATTCCATTAATGCTAATTTTTACAATTCAATTAACAACAACTTATATTGAAAACTCACATTATATTGCTGTTGAAAAGGTTCAGTTTGCTGAAAATTATCAAATTATAAATAAAACAGACGATAATAATGTTGTTTTAAATTTTCCAGCCAGAGTTGTGCCTGTTAGTGCAACAAACAAAGAGATTGTATATATTTCGTCGAATGAATCAATTGCAACTGTTGATGCTGATGGCAAGATAACTTTTTATGATTTTGGAAATGTAACAATTGTTGCAAAAAGCAAAGCGACTGAAAGTATTTATGATAGTTGTACATTCTTTATTACTGATGATAAAGCACATAGACTAAAAATAACCCATAAACAAAGCGAATTGTTGTTAGGTGGGCATTTTTATATAGGTGCAGTTGTTATTCCTTCCGAAGCTCTTAACAAATCATTAACATATTCTTCAAGCAATCCTAATGCAATAATTGTTATGCCAGATGGTAGGGTTACAGCAGTTGGTGAGGGTGAATCTGTTATAACTGTTTCGACTGTTAATGGTAAAACAGATAGTTTTAGTGTAAAAACAATAATACCTGTTCAAAAAATTGAAATTCCAGAGAATATGCGTAGTTTGGTTACTGGTGTAAATACTTGCTATTTTCCACAAATTATTGTTACACCTAGCAATTCTACAAATAAAAATGTAACATATAGTAGTTCAAATCCAGATGTTGCAACAATTAGTAATACTGGTGAAATAACATTTAATGTTAAAGGCGAAGTGACGTTTACAGCAACAAGTGTTGATGGTGATCACACTGTAAATTATAAGGTTTTATATACTGGTGGTTACTTTATTTCTATGGAAGTAAACAAAGATTATAAAACAATTAATTTGAATTATGAAGATAATAAAGTTGTTGATCTTGAATTAGATGTTTATCCATTAAATGCAGATTTAAAAAATATAAGATATGCTTCAACAAATCCTAGTGTTGTTAATGTTATTGAAAATGAATTGGTTGTTAAAGGTGGTGGAACAACTGTAATTAATGTTTATGCAAATACTGGGTCTGGTGAAATTAGTTCTCAATGTGTTATTAATGTTAAACGTGATGCTGAACAAATTGTTGCTGAAAATGTAATAACTGAAAATTCAGAATTTGTTTTAAATTATGTTGTTAATCCTTCAGATCACACAAACGAAGTTCTGCTTGGTGTTGGTTCTAATTTGGCAACTATAAATAATGGGATTATAGAATTTAAAGCTCCGGGCAGTGTGGTTGTTACAATTTCTACAAATAATGGATTAAGTAAAAATATTGTTGTAACATATGCTCCTAAAAATTTAAACATTAAAACAATAACTTCACCAAATCATCAAATTACAGATTTGAGCTTTTCTGATGAATTCAACATTTCGTTTGACGTTGGTTTGAATATGGGCAAACCATCATATTCTGGTTATGATTCAGACATTTTATATTTTAATGAAGCAACTCAAACTTTTACAGCGATAGATGGCGGAACAACAACAATAGTTGCAACAGATGGTGTTGTAACTTGTTCTGTAACTGTAACTATTTATAGAAAAGTAACTCAAATTTCGTGTTCATTATCTAATCCGGATAGCGATGCAAATTTGGTTGTTACTGATGGTAAAGTTGTAACCGGATTAAAAAAGATTAAATTGTTGAGTTCAACATATCCTGAAACTGCAACTATTACGGTTCCAACAATTACAGTTGAAAACTATAGTCAAGAATTGTTGTTAAATAATAAAAATCTAAAATATAGTAATGCTATTTTAAATGATATTGATAAAATCGCTGAAATCAACGAAAACTTTGAACTTGTGTTTAATAAAGCTGGAACAGTAAAAGTTACATTATCTGCTGATGGTGTTAGTGTGTATTATATAATAACTTCAACTTATGGTTCAGTTACAAAAGTTGTAGTAGATAATGCTTATAAAACTATTAATTTAACATATAACGAAGAAGAAAATTATTTTGTAAATTTTGTTTATTCAATATCCCCATTAGATGCAGATTTAAATAATATAACATTAAGTGTTGTTTCAGGATCTTCTGTTGTAATTGAAAATAAAAAAATTAAAGTTGTTTCTGGTGGACAATCAATTGTTAAGATTAGTGGAGATGTTCAAGGCAGCGAAGATACTTTTGTTGTTGATGTTTTACAAAACATTGATAGCATTCATATTGAAGATAATAATAATACAGTAAATATTTCAGAAAGCGATTATCAAATTAAATATAGTGCAGTTCCAAACACTCACACAAACAATATTAAATTTGAATCTAATTCAAGCATTGCTAGTGTTAATAATACTGGTTATGTTACATTTAATGCGCCAGGTAAAATTGTTGTAACAGTTTCTAGTGAACAAAGTTGTGTGATTAATACAATTGAAATTTTGTATACACCCGCAAGCGTTACAAAAACAATTACAAGCAATAATTCAAATGTTAACGTTAACTATTTGGAGAATTTTGCATTTATTTTTGATTTAGAAAATGCAATGGGAGTTCCTACTTATTCTGGTTATAATACATCTGTTGTTGAATTTGATGACGAATCGCAAACATTTACGGCAGTTCAGGGTGGTAGCACTGTAATTGTTGCAACAGATGGAACAACAACCATTATAATCGATTTAACTGTTATTAAAAAAGTTAGTGATATTCAATTTGATTTGTTTGAGTTTGATAATTTGGAAAATAAATTTGAATTAAAACAAACTGGAACTGATTATTCTGTAACAACTGCTGTTTCAAAGTTTAAATTAACTACAAGAACATTAGATGAATATGCAACAATTAAAACACCAATCTTGGTGTTAGATAATGCGTATTTGCAATATGCAAATATTACAACTGATGGAACAATTGAATTTAGTAAAGCCGGAACAATAAAAATTGTTTTAAGTGCTGATGCTATTACAAAAACTTTAACCATAACCTCAACATATGGTTATATGTTAAGCGTTAATGCTATAACTAAAAATTATACATATGATTATGATTTACTTGATAATAAAATAATTCAAGTTGATTTTAATATCTCACCAGCCGATGCAAATATACAATATGTTAGTTTTGAAACTTCAAATTCCAGCACTATTAAAATAGAAGATGGTAAATTGGTTGTTGCTGGTGGTGGAGTGGCAATTATTACTATAAAGGCAAAAATAAATGAAACTGAATTTGTGTATGATACATGCACAATTTCTGTAAGCCAAAATGCAACTAGTTTGGTAATTGATGGTGTTAACAATGGTGTTTTAAATATTTCGAGTTCTGAACATCAAATTGTAACAAATGTGTTACCTTTAACTCAAACCAATACTCTAACATATGCGGTTAGCTCAAACATTGCAAGTGTTACATCAACTGGGAAAATTGTGTTTAATTCACCAGGCAAAGTTACTTTAACAGTATCTGCAAATCAAAATGTAAAACAAAGTATTGTGGTATGTTATATACCGGAAAATTTCAATAATTATATTGTTTCTGACATAAACTCAACTATTAATGTTAATTATGGTGATGTGTTTGGTTTAATTTTTGATATTAATTTAAACTTTGGTTTGCCAAATTTTTCTGGTTTTAATAATGATATTTTACAATACAATCAAACAACATTTAAGTTTACAGCTTTAAAGGGTGGAACAACAACAATAGTTGCAATAGATGGAACAACTAATGTAAATATTATTGTTAATGTTTATAGAAAAGTTGATTCTATTTCTGCAAATGTTACTTATTCTGATTCACAAAATTCACCTATACTTGATGTCAACAATGTTTATATTACATCGTTAACAGAACTGAAAATTAATGCAACAATTAGTCCTAATCATGCAACAGTTAAAAATGCGCAATTTGAAATTATTAGTGGCGCAGATGTTGCAAGTGTTAATGAAAGTGGTAAAGTTTTATTTAAAAAATACGGAATTGTTGAAATTAGGGTTTATGCTGAAAATGTTAGTCAAGTTATAAAACTTAAATCAACATTTAATAAGGCTGAAAGCTTTGAACTTTATAATGTGACAATTAGCAATGATGTTACTGTGCCTAGTTTGATTTTGGATGACTTAGGTGTTACATACACATTAGTTTTAAATTCATTTATTCCAACAGATTATGTCTATAATGCAAATCATTTTACTTTTAAAACCACAAATGTGCAAGTTGCATCTGTTAATTCAAATGGTGTAATTTCTGCTGTTGGGAAGGGAACTACAACAATTACTGTTGAAGTAAAATTAACAGACACGTTGTTTGTAACAAAATCTTTTGTTGTTGAAGTTAAAGTTAAAGCATCGGATGTTGTGTTTAATTATAATGGTAATAATATAACTGAAGGTAAAATTATAAATAATGCTATTGTATTGGGATATGATTTGTTGCCAGAATCACCAAACACTCCAAACAATCAAAATGTTAAAATTGAAGTTGTTTCACAAAATGCTAATCATGAAACGATTGCAACAATTTCAAATATTAATAGCACAACAAAAACATTTACTCTTTCATTTGATAATAGCGTGCTAGATGGTGTGGCTTATGTTAGAGTTTCAACTGAGGATTCTGACTATGTTGTATGCAAGGAAATTGCAATAACCAAAATTTCCAGTGTAGAAGCTTTAAGTGTTAAATTTGCTGATGTTAATGTTGTTGGTTCAACAGTTTATAGTGATTATACTGTTAAGGAACAATTTGTGACGGTTGAGCCTTCAGTGTCTGATTTGTTAGATAGTATTAATCTTTCTAATTTAATTGCTTCTAGTAGTAATGGTGAAAATGTAAAAGTTGAAAGTGTGTTACAAGATGGTAAACATGTTGGAATATTTAAAGTTTATAAAACCGATAATTTAAATAAGAGTGTGGCTGAAACAATAACTTTTGGTTATGGTTCAACAACTGTTGGAACAACAGCATGTGTTACTTTCAAATTTTATGATATTGCAATTGAACTTGATATTAATAAAGAAAATCATTTGTTAGGGTTACAACGTAAACATGTTTTTGGAACATCAAGATATTACACAACAGATGGAACAAATTATACACATTCAAACAATTTGCCAGTTGAATATACAAAAATTGTTTTAAGTGGTAAAGATGCAACTTTAAACACAGACACCTTGTATTGGCAAACAAGCAACTCTAATGTTGCTACAATTTCAACTAGTGCCAATGGTGAAGTGTTGTTAAACTTTACACCAAGCAATGTAACAGCTGAAACACAACTAACAGTTTATGTTAGTTTGGAACCTTTAACAGCTAATGGTGCAAATTATAATCAAATTCATAATTCAGTAAAATCTGCATTTACTTACAACATTGTTAATGGATGTAATATTTATGACAATGCTGGTTATAGATATTGTGTAACTAAATATCCTATGGTTATTAATAATAACATTGATTTAAAATTTGAGATTAGTGGCACTGACTATACTATAAGTCAAACAAGTAGTTTATTCAGTAAAAAATATAAAGTTTTTACTACTTTCCCTAGTTATCATATTTATGGTAATGGTTATTATTTAAATTATAATCATATACATACAATAAAGGGCAATGGATCAGAAGAAAAACCACCTGAAATCAACTTCATAAATGGTGTTACAAACCTAATAATTAAAGGTGCAAATGATAGTACAAGTAAAACAAATTACAAATTAACAATTTGTTTTAATAATGTTAATGTAAGTTACACAAGAATTCAGAATTATGGTAAGGTTTGGACTGGTGCAGTAAATAGTACAACTTATTTTAAAAATTGTATATTTGAAAATAGTTCTCAAGTTGGTTTGCAATTAGGTAAAGATGGTGAATCTACTTATGCAGTATATTTAGAAAATTCATTATTCTATGAAAATGGACAATTGGCAATAGATCAACAAAGAGGAAAATTATATATTAAAGGTGTTTTTGAGGTTTATAATTTTGCAACGCCAAATGAATTTAATGTTGGAACCCTTGGTTCTGTTGCAAAAGGTGCAATTGAAGAAACATATAAAAAACAATCGTCTGATATAGTTTATACCGATTCTAATGGCACAAAATATGCTAATGTTAGTGTTGGTATGGTTGACTTGGATGTTACCACTGCTAATAAGTTGTATTTTTATGATGATGCAACAGAAACTTATAAGGTGTACAACTTTGATGGAGGTTCTTCTGATTTGCTTATTAATGAAAAGTATAAGGTAACATTAATTTCTGGTGGATATGAACTATTGGGTTATTCTTATAGTGCATATATTTTGGCTCGTCCTACTAAATACGCTGAATTAAATGTTTTGCCAGAATCAGCAATAGATTTAATTTATGCGCCAATTCCGCAATAAAAAAGAAGCAAATTTTGCTTCTTTTTTTTGTTTAAAATAAAAATAAAAAAATATCAAAATAGAATTGCAAAATGCTTAATTATGTGTTATTATAATCTTGCTGGTAAATTCTTGCCGAAGTGGTGGAATTGGCAGACGCACTGGACTCAAAATCCAGCGGTAGCAATACCATGCGGGTTCAAGTCCCGCCTTCGGCACCACGTCAGAGCAAGACTACATATGGTCTTGCTTTTTTTATTTGGCAAGACCATTTAAAAGTCTGCTCTTCCTTTATCCCAAAAGTTACAGCTAACGCTCCTTAATCTTTTGGGGACCCCATTTTCCGTAGCCATAGTTGGTTACTATTTTTTTGTTTATAACACAAATTATAGTTTTTTAGGCGGGACCTTTCAGGTCGTCCTGTCGGACCCAGACCGCAACAAGTTGCTCCCGGCTTTGGCATTAGTTTGCGTAAGGTTCTTAAATTTTAATTTAAGGTTCTTTAAAACTTGCCACAGGCAACTTTTCTAAACGCGTCGCCCCTTCGGCACCAGTTAATGTAGTAACCCTAGTGGTTACTATTTTTTTTGTTTACAATGTATTAACGTTTTAATGTTGGATTAATTCTTTGACGGATTTTATATTATAGAATATAATATGTATGTATAAAACTTTTGTTTTTAGGGGTTTGTTATGGGTAAAGATTTCATTATTGAAAAAAATGTTCTTATTGCATACGTAGGGGATAACACTATTTCAAAAATTGTTATACCAGACGGTGTTAAGAAAATTGGTAAAGAAATTTTCCAAGAAAAAATGACTGCTGAAAAGTTGATTATTAAACTTCCAACTTCAATTAAAGATCCTGCTAATTATGATGAGTATTGTAATTATTATTTTAATGCTGGTACCGAAGTTGAGTTGGTTTACAAGAATAAAGAAAAAATAGCAAGAAAAAAAGAAAATAAATCTAAACCAAAAAAATCAAGTGGTATTGATTATGTAAAAATAAACAGAGATTTTAATTCGTCTATTGAAACAGGTGATTATTCAAACGAATATTTGGCTATTCCTAATGGTGTTTGTTCTATTAATACATCAATTACAGCAAAAGTTGTACTTGTTCCAAAAACAGTTGATCCTAATTATTTTTCAAAAATTAATGCTGAAATTTATTTGTTTGAACATCCAATTTTAAATGCTACTTGGGTTCCAGAAAAAGCAAACTATGTGTTTGAAGGCATTGAATATGCTTCCGTTAAGTATGTTAATGCAATTAAAAGCAAGGGGTATAACTATTTAAAAACAAATAAGGGACTTATTGTAAGCGAGTTTAATATTGATATTGCAAAATTTAGTTCTATACCTGAAAAACTTGAAGGGCAAAAGGTTTTGGCTTTAAATAAAGTTGACCTGCTAAAAGATTTTCCTGGTAAGGAAACAGAATTTGTTGATGATAACACAAAATTAAAAGATGAATTAAAAGGCTTATATCCATTATTTAAATATCAAAAGAAACAATTGAGAGATAAGGTTAGAGATACCATTTATACGGAAAAAACTAGACTTAATGAACAAAGGGAATTTGGTCGTGTTGATGATCCTTGTACAGAAGAAACAATTAAGGGTGATGCTCCAGCTATTTATAGGTTTCCTATCTCATTAATTTTGGCTTTGATTTTTGGTGGATTTATGTTTAATTTTTTGATAAACAGTTATCCTGATGGCAATGGCAAAATTTTTACTAGCATATTCTTTACAGTTATATTGTTCTTTATTGCTTGGATTATTTTGGGTATTATTAAGTATGCTATTATTTGTGCTATTGATAAGGCTAGAGAAGAAAAAAGATTAAATAACAATGTGCCTTTAATAACTTATTCTGACAGATCTAAACATCATAGAAAAATACAAAAAGCTTTTCCTGAAGGATTATATTTAAAAGTTATTAGAATTTATCGCAATGAAATTGCTGATTATGCGAAAAATGTTAAAGAAGAAAATGAAAATAACAAGAAAGAACGTTCTAAAGAAATTAAAGAATTTTGGGAAACGACTGGATATTCTAGCAGTAATAGTTACACGATATATGATAATAATGGAAACCAAATTGGAAAAATTGATAAAGATTAAGTGATTTTAATTAATTATTTTTACAATTGATTATGTGTAAAATTTTAGAGTAGTAACCAATAAAGGTTACTACTTTTTTTGTGCTATTAAAAATTCGGGTTTGGAAATATTTGCTAAATTGTTGTTATTATGTTAACATTATTTATAGTAGTATTTTATATTTTGTTTTGCAAAAAATAGTATTAACATTATCTATGATTTGATGTGTGAATTGTTCCTATATTTAGGGAAATTTGCCAAATTACAATGTACTATGCAAAACTATAAAAGGTGAGTTATGGAAAAGTTTGTAATAATTGATGGAAACAGTTTAATAAATCGTGCATTTTATGCTTTGCCACAATTGCAAAATAGCGAAGGCGTTATAAGCAATGGCGTTTTTGGTTTTACAACAATTTTGGTTAAAATTATAAATGAAATAAAACCAAAATATATTTGTGTTGCATTAGATTATGGAAAGAAAACTTTTCGTAATGAATTGTTTGAAGATTATAAAGGTACCAGAAAAGGTACTCCGCCAGAACTAAAAAGTCAATTTCCAATTTTGCGTGATTTGTTAACTTCGATGGGTATTGCATATATTGAAAAAGAAGGCATTGAAGCTGATGACATAATTGGAACATTAACAAAAAAGTTTGATACCGAAAACATTGTTGTTACTGGTGATAAAGATAGTTTTCAATTGATTAATGACAACACATGGGTAATGTTTACTAAACGTGGAATAACTGAAACAATAAACTATACTCCTGCACAATTGTTTAATGATTATGGTTTAAAGCCTTATCAAATTATTGAATTAAAATCTTTAATG
>JAZRJQ010000140.1:0-3083 GCA_045645925.1 Clostridia bacterium
AGTAGTCGTTTATTATTTATTTTGCATAGTATTATGGTTTGTTTTTAACAAATGTTGTAAATAAATTATTTAAAACCTTTCAAAAACAAGGAAATTGGCTTATTTTAATCAAAATATCGCCATTTTTAATGTTTTTTAATACATTTACCATAATTTATACTATTTAACCTTAAAAAGGCTGTTTTTGAAGTGTTGTATTAATATTGTTATCCAATATATATTATTAAAATGTTTCACGTGAAACATTATGATGCTTCCAAACAGTAATGTTGTAATTGTTTCACGTGAAACATTCACAATAAATTTCTTATTATGTGTTGTATTGTTTTGTTGTTTGATTTAAATACTACTTCTTGCAAGTAATATTTGTTTGTTTTATTTATTGATTGTTTTATGTTAATGTTTCACGTGAAACATTTGAATTGTTGTAATTTTTAATAAAAATATAGGCGCACACCATATTTTGACAGATTTTGTATGTTTGTTTTAAATAAAATTAAAAATATATTATTATTGTGTTTTATTTTTAAAATTAATTTGATATAATGAAAACGTAATAGGAATTATACAATTATTTTAATGAAGGAAGTGATTTTGATGGGTAAAATTGTAAGTTTCATTAACCAAAAAGGTGGTGTTGGAAAAACAACCACTTGCGTAAATATGGCTAGTTATATGGCTGTAATGGGTAAAAAAGTGCTTTTAGTTGACCTTGATCAACAAGGAAATGCAAGCAGTAGCCTTGGAATTGATAAGGAAGCAGGCTTAAAAACAATTTATAATGTTATTGTTGACGATAATTTGATTGATGAAGTTATTATTAAATCAAAAGTTGATAATTTAGACATTGTTCCAAGCAGTATTGACCTAGCAGGTGCCGAAATTGAGCTAGTGCAAATGAATAATAGAGAAAAAGTTGTTAAAAAGATACTACAAACAGTAAAAAACAACTACGATTACATTTGTATTGACTGCCCTCCAAGTTTGGGTTTAATTACTGTTAACGCCCTAACAGCAAGTGATTCGTTAATTATTCCAATTCAATGCGAATATTTTGCATTAGAAGGCTTAACACAGCTTATGTACACCATTAAACTTGTTAAAAAGCACTTAAATCCTGATATTGACGTTGAAGGCGTTGTTTTAACAATGAAAGATGCACGTAGCAACCTTGGAAATTCAGTTGCAGCCGATATTAGTAAGTATTTTAACAATAAAGTTTACGATACAATTATTCCACGTAACATAAGGCTTGCAGAAGCTCCAAGTTATGGCGAACCAATCTGTATGTATGACCCAAAATGTAATGGCGCATTTGCATATAAGTTGTTAACAGAAGAATTTTTGAAAAGAAATAAAAACAAAAAATAATTAGTTACAACATTTTGTTTTGTTGTAAATATTGAAATTTTGGTGTAAAAACATGTTACATGAGATGAATTTAAAAGAAAAACCGTTTAAAACCATTAAAAACGGCTCTAAAACGGTCGAAATGCGATTGTATGATGAGAAACGTCAAAAAATTAAAATTGGTGACCAAATAAGGTTTAACACCAATTTTTGCTCTGAAACCATATTGGTAGAAGTTGTTAATTTACACATCTGCCCTGCTTTTGCTGATTTGTATGCTAAGTTTAACAAAGTTAACTTAGGTTATGATGAAAATGAACCAGCAAGCCCAGAAGATATGTTGGATTTTTATCCTGAACACGAACAACAAAAATATGGTGTTGTTGGAATTGAGATTAAAAAAATTGGTAACTAGAAAATTTTATACAAGTTTTCTTGTTGCTTAAAGTTTTGTGTTAAAAATTTTAAAATTTAACAAAATTTCAAAATTTTTAGTAAAATTGCCAAAATTGGTCAAAATTGGGGTAATTTTAAAAATTAAAAAATACGGCTAAATTAAGCCATATTTTGATGTTTTTTAAAAAATTGAAACGCATTGTGAGCCGTTTTCGTGTTTTAAAATGAGGAATTGGTCATTTAAATTTACGAAAATCGATTACAGAGCATCGTTTTTTAGCATAAAAATTTTGCAAATTTTAGTAAAATTAAAAATTTTAATTCTCATACAAAAATTTGATTACTAGAAAAAAATAAAAATTAAAAACGAAAAATTTATGGAAAACAAAAAAGGATTAGGTCGTGGACTTGGAACACTTCTAGGAATTTTTAATGAAGATGAACCAAAACAAATTAAAAAAGATGAATCAGGTAAAATTGAAGAAATAAATGGTGAACGTGTTATTGATGTTGATATTAAACTTATTGATGTTAATCCAAACCAACCACGTAAAAACTTTGAACCAACTGCCCTAAAAGAACTTGCTGATTCAATTAAGGTTCATGGAATTTTTCAACCAATTATTCTTAATAAAAGTGTTGATGGTAGATTTATTATTGTTGCTGGTGAACGTAGGTTTAGAGCAAGCAAAATTGCCGGTTTAAAAACAATTCCTGCAATTGTTAAAAATTACACAGAACAACAAGTAAAAGAGATTGCGCTGTTAGAAAATATTCAACGTGAAGACCTAAATCCGGTTGAAGTTGCAAACGCAATGAAGGAACTTTTAGAAATTTATGGCTGGACGCAAGATGTTTTGGCTGATAGATTAGGTAAAAGTCGTCCAGCAATTGCAAACACTCTTCGTTTGTTAACATTACAACCAGAAGTTTTAGCTTTAATTGAAAGTGGTAAACTAAGTGCTGGTCATGCTAGAAGTTTGGTTGTTGTTTCTGACCCAGAAACTCAAATTAAACTTGCAAAACTTGCTGTAAGTAAAAAAGTTACTGTTAGAGATTTGGAAAAAACAGTTAAACAATTAACCAATCCAAAACCTAAAAAGGTTAATGTTGAACCTAGTGCAGAACTTCAACAATTAATTGAAACAATGCAACATAAATTTGCTACAAAAGTAAGTTTTATGGGTAACGACAAGAAAGGCAGAATTTATATTGACTATTATTCTGCTGACGATTTAGAACGTATTTTAGAGTTCTTAAACAAGTAAATTGTGGTTTGTTTTGATTAAAAAATTTTTAAATTTATATCAAATTTAATAAAATTTTGTTACAATTTT
>JAZRJQ010000141.1:0-16915 GCA_045645925.1 Clostridia bacterium
TAATCCATTACAAGTCTCCTTAAAAATTTAACTACCAGTAATTTTAACACTTTTGTAAATGTTTGGCAATTTAATATGCAACCAAAATATAAAATACTTTATATATAATTATATAAACAAACAAAAAACAACGGACTTTAATTTTCCGCTGTTTAGTAACTACATATTAAAAATTAATGCAAAGAACAAAATACCAAATGCAAAAAACATTACTGCTCTAACAATAAAGCTTGCACCAACATTACGCTTGTTACGTTTAATAAGTTCACGTTCTTCTTCGGTTAATGGCAACAGTTCTGCCGTGTTGTTATTTTTTTCTTTGTTGTAATTTAAAATATTTTTAACACCAACCATAACACATAGTGTTGTACACAACAAACAAGCAATAACATAAAACACAACACTAACTTGTGATAGTAATGCGCTAGCACATGCTAAAACACCAACAATAATTAATGCAATAAAAAATTTATTTTTAAGTAATCCTTTAAAATCCATAATAGTCTCCCTACAAATATAGTTTATCATTAACATAAAAAATTGGCAACAAACTTGTTGCCAACTAATTTTTAAAAATGAATAAAATATGAAAGTGCAATTAAAGCAATTGCAAAAACCCACACAATCATAAACACAGCACTACGTCTGCTTTTAGCATAAGCATAACTTGGAATTGTTAACATAAAGTAAGCAATACAATCTGCTGTGGTTTTTAAAATGTTTGAAATTTGTCCACTGCCAATAATTGACTTAACAATTAAAGCAACTCCAACCAAAATTATTGCAACATATGCCAAAACATTGGCTGCAGATTTAAAAGTGTATTTTGACATAGTAACTCTCCTTACAAATTTAATGTAAGAATATCTTATCATTAAAATTTAAATTAGTAAATAGTGCCAATCAAATTTCTTGCAAAGTTTTTAAAATTTTGTTGAAGTACTCAGGGGCTTCAACCGTAAACTCCATAATCTCATTTGTTTTTGGGTGAGTGAAAACAAGTGTTTTTGCATGCAACATTTGACCATCTGTTTTAAATTTAGATTTTCCACCATACAATTCATCGCCCACAATTGGATGATTTAAAAACTTTGAATGAACCCTAATTTGATGAGTTCTTCCAGTTTTAAGTTCAAACTCAACCAAACAATATTCTTTATAACGTTTTAACACCTTATAATGTGTTTCGGCGTATTTTCCACCATTTTCAACAACTGCATAACGCAACCTATTTTTAGGATCACGACCCAAATTGTTTTTGATTATGCCACTGTTTTCTGGCAAATTCCCCATAATTAATGCCACATAAACACGTCTACATGTTTTGTCAGCAATTTGTTTGCTAAGTTCAACATGTGCAAAATCGTTCTTTGCAACAACAAGTAAACCAGTTGTGTCCTTATCTAACCTATGAACAATACCAGGCCTAATAACACCATTAATACCACTTAAATCTTTAATATTATAAAGCAAAGCATTAACAAGTGTTCCTTCCCAATTACCATTTGCTGGGTGCACAACCATACCCTTTGGCTTGTTTATAACAGCCAAATCGGCATCTTCATAAACAACATCTAATGGTATGTTTTCAGGCAATGTTTCAAGTGGTTTTGGTGGCAACATTTCAATTTCAACTTTATCGTTTTCTTTTAATGCGTAGCCTGCCTTAACAACTTTTCCATTAACAAAAACATGCCCTTCTGTTATTAAGTTTTTGTAATGCGAACGTGTAAAGCTTGAATCTTTTTCAAACAAAAATGCATCAAGCCTAACCTTAGCGTGTTCGCCATCAACAACATATTCTATCAACTTTATTCTTCTTCCTTAGTAATATCTTTTGGTTTATCGTCTGATTGCTTAAATTCGTAGAACACCAAATACACAATATAACAAATTACGCCCACTGTTAAAAATGTGTCTGCTAAATTAAAAATTGGAAAATCAATAAATTTTAGTTCAATAAAATCTCTAACATATCCAAACACAATTCGGTCAATAAAATTTCCAATTGCCCCACCAACAATTAATGAGAAACCAGCAATGTACCAACCATTTGAACTTTTATAATAAAAATCAATAAAAGCAAAAATTGCTAAAAATACCACAGTAAAAATTATTAACAGCACTGTGTTATCACCCAACATTCCAAACGCCGCACCTGTGTTTTTTAAATAAGTTAAACCAAGCACATTGTTAATCAATGTTATATTTTGCCCACCTGCTTCAAAATAATTTTGAAAATACAACTTACTAAGCAAGTCAATACCAATCATTAAAGCAATTGATGAAACTTTTATAATTAATCCTAAATAGTATTTTTTCATAATTTAATATTACTATATTTTAATTTTTTTTTAAACTAAAATTTAATTAATATATATATTTACATTATTTTTTACACAAAAACATTATTAATTTGTGTTATTCAACAAATTTTTATATTGCATTATATAAACCATATTTTATTATTGCAACACTTGATGTTAAATATTTTAAATCCTTGTTAGGACTTGACCCGTTGATCACTTTTAAAATAGTGTTTTCTATTTCGTTGTTAATACTAATTATTGCATTTTTTAAATGTAAAGTTTGTGGTGTTATAGCCACCGAATTAATTGCATCTAACTTACTACCATAAATAAGCAAATCACCCTTCAACGTGTTAAGTTCGCTCGAAACAACTGTTGAAACAACTTCACCTTTATCAAAACTTATTGAATAGTTGTAACATTTTTCAAAAACATTATTTATTTGTTCAATACATGCTTCCACAACTCCCCTTTGCTCTTTTGTTAAACTTTCAGCATTAAAACTCAATTTTTTATAAGGGATTTCCACAACAGTGCAAGAATAATTTGTTTGCGACATATTTTTTAACACATTTTCAGCATCACTTTTTAATTTATAAACATTTCCAATAACGTAATATTTTTCATTATCGTTCCAAACGTAACCACCTGCTCCCATAACACTAACACCACTTGACACCTTTTGCGCTTCCATTTCTGAACCATACTCACCCATAACCACAGCATAATAACTATGTTGTTTTACAACAATCTTTGAATTGTTAAACAAAAAAGAAAAGTTTCCCACACTTATTACACTTCCTAAAAAACCAGAAAAATACACAACACCAACAAAAATTAAAAGGCAAAATAATAAAACAAAAAAACCTTTGCCTTTTTTATTTTTTGATTTAATTAATTTTGTTTCGTGATACTTTAAAACATTTTTTGACATATAAACTTGAAATTCCTACACTTTACAATTTACTTTATATGTATATTACAAAAATGTTTCAAACTTGATAATTCAACAAAATTTTATAAAATAAGCCCAATTAAAATTTAATTCGTTTTTAGGTTGAATTAATTAATTTTGGTAAACATTGTAAAATAATAAAAACATTTTGGAGGAAAAAATGAATATAAAACCCTTGTTTGATAAAATTCTACTTTTAGAAACAGAACAAAAACAAGAAACAGGCATAGTTTTGCCTGACATTGCCAAAGATAAACCCAACATTGCAGAAGTGGTAGAAGTTGGTTGTGGTGGAATCATTGACGGAAATGAAGTTAAAATTATTGTTAAAAAAGGCGACAAAGTGTTGTTTAACAAATATGCAACAACCGAGTTCAAACTTGAAAACAAAACGTATTTATTAATTAAACAAGCCGATATTTTGGCTGTTTTGGAGGGAAAATAATGGCAAAAGATATAATGCACGGCTTTGATGCAATAAAAAAGTTGGAAACAGGTGTAAAAAAACTTGCAAAAACAGTAAAAATAACACTTGGCCCAAAAGGCAGAAATGTTGTTTTGGATAGAAAATTTGCAACACCACTTATTACTAACGATGGTGTAACAATTGCAAAGGAAATAACATTACCCGATAAATTTGAAAATATGGGTGCAAACTTATTAAAAGAAGTAAGTATTAAAACAAACGACATTGCTGGCGATGGAACAACAACTGCTTGTGTTCTTGCCGAAAGTATTGTTTGTGAAGGAATTAAAAACTACACTGCTGGGGCAAATCCAGTAATACTAAAAAAAGGAATTTTAAAAGCCTGTGATATTGTTTGTGAAGAACTTAAAAAAATCAGCACACCAGTTACAAACAGCACAGAAATTTTCCAAATTGCTTCAATTAGTGCTGGCGACGAAGAGATAGGAAAACTTATTGCCGAAGCTTTTGAAAAAGTTGGAACAGATGGCGTTATTACTGTTGAAGACGGCAAAACATTTAAAACAGAACTAAAAATTGTTGAAGGTATGCAATTTGACCGTGGATTTTTGTCACCCTACATGGTAACAAATTCCGAAACTTTGGAAGCAAACTTACAAAATGCATACATACTTTTGTGTGAAAACAAAATTAAAAATATTAACGAACTTTTACCTGTTTTAGAACTTGTTAGTTCGCAAAACATACCATTATTAATTATTGCTGATGAAATTGAAAATGAAGTATTGGCAACCATTGTGTTAAACAAGTTGCGTGGAAATTTGAACTGCGTTGCAGTAAAATCACCTGCTTATGGCGATAAACGCAAAGGATTTATGCAAGATATTGCAATTTTAACTGGTGCAAAAGTTGTAAGCGACGAACTTGGAACAACATTATCAAACTTTAATTCCGAAATGCTTGGCATGGCTAAAACAGTTAAAGTTACCAAAGATAGTTGTTTAATTTCGGGTGGAAACGGAAACAAAACTGAATTAGAAAACCAAATTGCTAAAATTAAAGCACAAATAAAACTTGCTGAAACCGATTTCGACAAAGAAAAATTAAGCGAAAGACTTGCAAAATTAACAGGTGGAATTGCAGTTATTTGTGTTGGCTCAACAACTGAACCTGAAATGCAAGAAAAGAAGTTACGTATTGAAGATGCAATTTCTGCAACAAAAAGTGCAACCTTAGAAGGTATAGTTCCGGGTGGTGGTGTTGCACTGATTAAATGTATGCCAAAACTTAAAGAGCATATAAAAACCTTAAATGGAGACGAAAAAACAGGTGCCGAAATTGTTTACAATTCACTAACTGCACCAATCAATCAAATTGCAGAAAATGCAGGAATTAATGGTGGTGTAGTTATTGACAAAATTTTAAGCAACGAAAACCCCAACTTTGGCTATGATGCACTAAACAATACTTATGTTGACCTAATTAAAAATGGAATTATTGACCCAACAAAAGTAACACGTTCTGCCCTACAAAATGCAGGAAGTGTTGCAAGCATCATGCTTACAACAAGCTGTTTAATTTCCGATATTGAAGAACCAACAAATCCCAACCAATTGGCAAACAACCATGGAATTTATTAAAAAAAGACCACAAAGTGGTCTTTTTTTGTTTTAAACTAATTTATTTAAATCTTCTTCATACAACTTCCAAGCACCATTCATTTCAGGTAACACCTTAAAAGTCATTTTTTGTTTTGAAATTGGATGTTCAAATGTTAATAAATATGCCCAAAGCATCAAATTCCCTTTTGTTTTTGAACCATATTTAAAATCGTTATAAATAACGTTGCCCATATTGCTTAATTGTGCTCTAATTTGATGGCTTCTGCCTGTTACCAAATCAACACTAAGCAATGTAGTGTTTTTAACACTTGAAACACTTTCGTAACTAAGTTCAGCATATTTTGCACCAGTTACAGCTTCACCAACAACACTAACAACATTTGTTTTTTCGTTCTTCTTCAAATAATCAATCAAACGTTGCTTTGGTTGTTTTACTTCACCTTCAACAATTGCAAAATACTTTTTGCTAAGTTCGTTATTCTTTATTTGTTCACTAAGTCTAGATGCAGCTTTTGATGTTTTAGCAAAAACCATAACACCACCTGTTGGACGGTCAAGCCTATGCACCAAACCAACAAAAACATTGCCTGGTTTGTTGTATTTTTCTTTAATATATTCCTTAACCAAAGTTAACATATCCTTATCACCCGAACTATCTTCTTGTGATGGAACATTTTGTGGTTTTAAAACAACAATAACATGATTATCTTCATAAATTACATCTAACATACACTTTCTCCTATCTAACACCTTTAAGTTTAGTAAAATTATAAAATTTAGTCAAATTTATTAACTATTTACAACAAAAAAGCAAGGAAAACTCCTTGCTTTTTGTTTTTTTAAACTTATCTTCTGATGTAAACCCTTAAAAGTTTATCATTTAAGTTAAATTCTTCACTGAATTCACCGTTTTCACCTTTTGTTACACTTAAAGCCAAAACGTCTTGTTTAACTTGATTTTCAAATTTCAAAACAACATCTTCAAGTTCTTTATCACCACTTAATTCTATGTGGATTCTGTCTGTTACAACATAGTTAGAAGATTTTCTTAAATTTTGAACTTTTGAAACAAATTCTCTATAAACACCTTCTTCAACAAGTTCTTGTGTTAATTGAGTATCAAGTATTACTGCTATGTTTCCATCAGTAGCAGAAGCATAACCTTCTTTTTGACTTACAGATATTAACAAATCTTCTTTTGTAAATTCAACTGTATCACCATCAAGTTCGGTTGCAAAGGTTTCACCTTTTTCAACAGTTTCAACAACTTTTAATGCATCGCATGTTGCCAAAAATTCACGTATAGCATTTAACTTTTTACCATATTTTGGTCCCAATGTTTTAAGTTGTGGTTTTAATGTGTAATTTACAAATTTTGTTAAGTCTTCATGTTGTTTTACAACTTTAACATTTAATTCGTCTTTTAATATTTGAACCAAATTATCAGCCAATGTTGTTTTGTTGTTAGCATCTGTTAAGTAAAGTTCGTTAAGTGGTTGTCTGTTTTTGATGCCTGACAAGTTTCTTGCACTACGGCCAAGTTCGGTGTAAGCATAAACCAAAGCCATTTGTTCGCTTAAACTTTCGTCAACATATTCTTCCATAACTTCTGGATATGTTGCCAAGTGCACACTTACTGGTTGAGTTTCGTCAAAGTTACGAACAAGGTTTTGATATATTGTTTCACTCATAAATGGTGTAAATGGAGCAGAAAGTTTCGCATAAGTTGTTAAAACAGTATACAAGGTTACGTATGCTGCTTTCTTATCTTCTGTAAATTCTTCACCCCAATAACGTTTACGACCTAAACGAACATACCAGTTAGAAACTTTATCGATAAATTCTTCCATTGCTCTGCTGCTTTCAGTAACATGGAATTTATCAAGTTCTGAACATACATATTTGATTAATTTGTTAAGTTCACACAACACCCATTTATCCATAACAGATAATTTGCAATCTTTTAATGAATATTTTGTTGGGTCAAATTTATCAATTTCAGCATATAACACAAAGAATGCATATGTGTTCCAAAGTGTTCCAAAATATTTCTTTTGGCTTTCGGTTACAGTATTTTCGGTTAGGATTAAGTTACCCCAAGGTTGACTACCTGTGTAGAATGTCCATCTAACAGGGTCAGCACCCATTTTAGAAAGCATTTCCATTGGTGGAATGTAGTTTCCTAAACTTTTACTTAGTTTACGACCTTGATCGTCAACAACCATACCATTTGCTATACAAGTTTGATATGGGCTTTTGTTAAACAACGCTGTTGATATTGCTTGCAACGCATAGAACCAACCACGAGTTTGGTCAATTCCTTCACTTATAAATTGTGCAGGAAAACTTTCTTCAAACAATTCTTTGTTTTCAAAAGGATAATGATGTTGAGCAAAAGGCATTGAACCAGAGTCAAACCAACAGTCAATTACTTCTGCTTCACGTTTCATTTGTTTGCCACATTTTGAACAAGCAAATGTTAAAGCATCAACATAAGGTTTATGCAATTCAACATCTTCTGTTACACCACACAAATCTTTTAATTCTTGTTTTGAACCTACAACATGATAGTGTCCACATTCACACATCCAAACAGGAAGTGGTGTTCCCCAATATCTGTCACGGCTTAAACACCAGTCGATATTGTTTTCTAGGAAGTTACCCATTCTGCCATTTTTAACATTGTCTGGCAACCAGTTAACAGTGTTATTGTTTTTAACCATATCTTGTCTAAGTTCAGTTGTTTTTACAAACCAACTGCTTCTTGCAAAATATATAAGTGGACTATGACAACGCCAACAATGTGGATAGCTGTGAACATGTTTTTGTGTTTTGAACACTTTGTTTTCTTTTGCCAAATCTTCAACGATTTCATCGTTTTTGCTAAACACATCTGCATTTGCATATTTACCACAAACATCAGTAAATTTACCATACTTATCAACAAGTTGAACAAATGGTAAGTTATACTTTCTGCCAACAAGTGAGTCATCTTCGCCAAAAGCTGGTGCAATGTGAACAATTCCTGTACCATCTGTTAATGTTACATAACTATCACATGTTACATAATAACCCTTTTCAGCTTCGCGTTTTTCAACAAAATCAAACAATGGTTCATACTTTTTGAATTCCAAAGTTTTACCTTTAAAGGTTTCAACCTTTTCATATTCGCCATCTTTAAAATGGTTTTTAACCAAAGCATCAGCCAAAACATAATATTCATCGTTTTGTTTAACTTTAACATAATCTTCATCAGCATTAACGCAAAGAGCAATGTTAGAAGGAAGTGTCCAAGGAGTTGTTGTCCAAGCAAGGAAGTAAGTGTTTTCTTCACCTATAACTTTAAATTTTGCAACAACTGTTGTATCCTTTCTATCTTCATACCCTTGTGCTAATTCGTGTGAGCTAAGTGCTGTTCCACAACGTGGACAACTTGGTAAAATTTTGTAGCCTTTATATAGCAAACCTTTTTTATCCATTTCTTTTAAAGCCCACCAAACGCTTTCGATGTAGCTATCGTAATATGTTACATAATAGTCGTCTTCCATGTTTACAAAATATCCAACACGGTCAGAAAACTCTTTCCAAATATCTACATATTTCCAAACATTTTCCTTACAACGTTTAATAAACTTTTCCACACCATAAGCTTCGATTTGTTGTTTACCAGAAATGCCTAATTCTTTTTCAACTGATAGTTCAACTGGCAAACCATGGGTATCCCAACCACCCTTACGTGGAACATAATACCCTTGCATACTTTTGTAACGTGTAAACACGTCTTTTAAAACACGGGTTAAAACGTGACCTGAATGTGGAACACCATTCGCTGTTGGTGGTCCTTCATAAAAGTTAAAACGTTTTTCACCTTTATTTTTGTTCATGCATTGTTTTTTAACTTCGTTTTCTTTCCAAAAATTTAAAACATCTTGTTCAACTTTTGGAAAGTTTAAGTTTGCATCAACCTTTTTATACATTTTATTTCTCCTTAAAAATTTTATATATTTTAGTTTAATTAAAAACAACGTATAAAAATTAAAAAAAGCCTGGTGTCATTGTTACAAAAACAATGCTACCAAGCATTATTACCATCTATAACAAAATGTGCAATCACACACCGCCCACTAACGTAGAGCTTACGTAGCCACTTACTTAACTTTCAGCAACTAAGCTATAAAGGTGATATTTATTTTATTTTGCTATCAACATCTCACCAACCGTTGATTCTCTGTAATGCAACTAATTTAAAACAAACTTGTCCTTTTTTAAAACGCCTTTTTATATTAAACTGACCTTATAATACAACAATACTCCCATTTTGTCAACACTAAAATATTATTTACTTAATCATAAAACAATTAATTAATATGTTTTAATTTATTAAATGATTTTTTAAAATTATGTTATAATTAATTTAGGAGTTAATTATGGGAAAATATAAAGTTTGCGTTTACGCAATTGCCAAAAATGAAGAAAAGTTTGTTAACAAGTGGGTTGACAGCATGAGCGAAGCTGACGAAATTTATGTTCTGCTTGATCCTACTAGCACCGACAACACAAAACAGCTTTTGTTAAATCGTGGTGTTAAGGTTACCGAAAAATTAATAAGGCCTTGGCGTTTTGATAAAGCACGTAACGAAAGTTTAAAACTTGTTCCTAAAAACGCTGATATATGCGTATGCACCGATTTAGACGAAGTGTTTTCAAAAGGTTGGCGCAAGGAATTGGAAGAAAACTGGCAAACAAACACAAATCAAGCCGTTTACAAGTTTTGGCACAATGCTGGCACCCCTGATGCTCCACCAAACATTTTTAACTATTCAAAAATACATGACCGTAAAAATTTTAAATGGAAATGGATTATTCACGAATATATTGTTCCCAAAAAAGAAATTAACGTTAATCAGGTTACTTTAAATAATGTTATGCTTTACCACTACCCCGATTCAACAAAACCTAGAAGTTACAAAAATCTGCTTGAACAGGCCGTAAAACTTGATAAAAAGGATACACGTTACCAAGGATTGTTGGCAGAAGAATATGTTAATGCAAAAGAATATGATAAAGCAATCAATGTTTTAAACAAACTTAAAAACAACAAAGTTGCAATGCTAAATATGGGAGATTTTTGCTTAGTTTATAAGTTTTTAATTAGAATTGCACTTGAACAAGGCGATTTTAACAAAGCTGAAAATTTGTGTTATTATACCATTTCAAAATGCAACTATTGCAAAATATTTTATGGAGAACTTGGTCAACTACTAATCCTACACAAAAACGAAAATGAACTAGGAATTGCAAATTTGAAAAAGTGTTTATCAATAACCGAAGATGTTATTGTGGCACGTGAAACTGAGTGGAACAACAAAGCTCAAATTTATAACTTAATTTCAATTGGTTATTATAACTTAAAAGATTATGTTAATGCCCTTCTATACATCGATTTGGCTATTAAAAATGCACCTGGCGAACAATCATATGAAGGAAACAAAGAATTATATATTAACGCATTTGAAGAATTAAACTAAAAAAAGATGGATTTTAAAAATCCATCTTTTTATTTTTTATTACATGCTTCTATCAGAATTATCTTTAATAGGTGCGTTACGTTTTTCTGCTTCTAATGCTTCTTTTAAATCACCTTGTCTGTCAATTCTAGCAGCTTTATGTCTAGCACGGCTTGTAAAGTACTTAGAAACAACTGCACTTTCACCCTTATAAATTCCTGTTCCACCAAAACTTGATCTTTCTGCACGTTTAGCAATAATAACTTCTTTTTCAGTTTTGCCTGACATATCAAAAGTAACATCGTTGCCACTTTTTACAATATCTTTTGCAACTTCACCAAATCTTGCAGATTCAGGGTCAATAACTCTAACTGTTGATTCAAGTTTTTGTGCACGAGTAATATCTTCACCAAACCATTTTGCAACAGATTTTAAGCCACTACTTGTAGCTGTTGCTTGACGATTTGTAGCTGAAGCTTGACGTTTTTTGCTATCTTCAAGTAATTTTCTACGAAGAATGTGCCAATGGAAAATTTCATCTTGTAAATTTCCATCCAAACGTTGTTCGGTATATTTCTTTCTTTTAGATTTATTTTCCAAAATATCCATATGTTTATTGTGTCTATCAACATAATAAGCCATTGGAGCTTTACCAGCCACAATTCTTGCAGCCATTTTAATTTTGGCACGTAAACCCTTTTTCACATTACCTTCAAGTTCACGACTAACAAATTCAGCGTCTTTTTCAATTTTAGCATCATATTTTTGAATTTCTTTACGTAAATCTTTAATTCTCTTTTTGTAACGTTTTGGGTTTGTCATGCAAGATTCAAGTTTAATTTCTAATTCGTTAACTTTTGCACGACATTTTTCAATATTCTTAAATTTCTTACGAACTTTTGCTTCTCTACGAAGTAAATGTCCTTGGTCAATGCCAGCTTGACGATGACGACGGAAGAAAAAGTATTTAAACACGTTTGCACCCACAAAAATTGCACCAAGTGACACAACATTATATAGTGCTGTTCTACCCACCAAAATTGCAGTAGCCAAACCTGGTCCAGCAATTGCAGAACCAATTAACCCACCAACTGCAACAAGTGTACCAAGCATTAACCAGTGTTTTCCAACCCAGTTAAAGAAACGTTTTGTTTTACCAACTCTTAATGTTCTATATTTTATATCCGTAGCAGTAGGAGTAGGAACAAAAGTTGTTGTTGGAATTGTAAATGTTGGAGTTGGAGTAGAAGTTGGTGTTGGAGTAACAGTTGGAGTAGTGGTAGGAGTTACTGTTGGAGTAACTGTTGGAGTTACAGTAGGTGTAACCGTTGGAGTTACTGTTGGTGTAACAGTTGGAGTTGTTGTTGGTGTGGTTGTAGGAGTTGGAGTAACTGTTGGAGTCACAGTTGGAGTTACTGTTGGAGTAACCGTTGTAGGGGTTACTGTTGTTGGTGTAACTGTTGTAGGAGTAACTGTTGGGGTTGGAGTAGGTGTAACTGTTGGAGTTGGTCTAACAAATCCCCTTTCAGCTGTTCTGTTCAGTTCCTTAACCATTTTGTGTGCTTGGTTACCTGTTGGTAACGCTGTTTTACCAGTGTCAGCAGCATTAAAATCTTTAATTGATTTATCTAATTGCTGAATTCCAGTTCCCTTAGAATTTTTAGCTGTAAACAACCAGTTGTAAACATCTTCTGAAACTTCACTATCCAAAGTATGTTTTAGAATACCATGTGTTTTAACTGCTGCTTTAATACTTCTAGTTAATGAAGACTTTTGATCACGCAAGTTGCGTTTATCCTCAGGAGCAGTAACAGTTTTTGATTTTGCTTCAACTTCTTGGCGTAAAGCTTGCAATTCAGTAATATATTGTTTTAAATCAATAATTGTTTTGTTAACAGCTTGTTTTTCCTTTGTGTTTAAAGAAACCATATTAACCTTAGCTTCTTCTTCTTTTGCTGTTTGAATTGCTTTATAAATTCTAGCAACTTTTTCTGTTGTTATTTTTGTTTTTACACCTGATATACTTTCAATATCTGTAACATTGTAAGCATTTTTAATCGCGTCTAAAACGATGTCAGGCACTTGACCGGCATCTAAATAACGTTTAAGTTCAGAAACAGAAATGTGTGTTTGCAAACTAATGCGTTTAATTGCTTGTTTCATGATATTAATTTGATCAGTTGTTAATGTAACCATATAATAACCCTCCTTTATGTGCCACCTACATAAAGTTAAAATTAATAATTTTATTAGAAACATTGTTGCTCACAATATTTCTTAATATATTATAACAAAAAATAAGTGCCTAGTCAATACGCAATTTTACTTGAAATAGGCACTTTTTTATTATTTAATTATCTTAATTTTTCATTTTCTTTGATTGGTTCTGTTGGAACAACTCTTTCTTCAATTGTTTTTCCTTGTGAAGCCAATTGCTCTTCAATTTGAGCATCTTTTCTAACAGCTTTCTTAATGTTGCCCTTTAATGCTGTAAGTTGACGAATGTTTGTTCTGTGTTTACCTTCTGCAACAAGTGGAGTATCTTTTTCTTTTATGTAACTTTCAAAATTTTTAGTCAACTCATTTGCTTTATCTCTAATTTTGTCGTCATCTTTTTTCAATAACACTTTTGCATTCTTATATGCAACCAATTCTTCCAAAACAGAAACATGGAAACGATCAGCATAGTTTTGTGTTGGATTTTGATTGTCAATTTTTTGTTCAATATTTGCTTTAATTAAAATGCAATATTCTTTTTCAAGATTAAGTAAAGCATTCATTGTTTGTTCGTTAGGTTTAACCAATTCGTCTTTATCAAGTAAAGTGAAAACTCTTGGTTGTTTTAATTTAGCTTGATTTGCATTTTTAGGAACAGGTTTTTTCATTTTTGCAACAGAATTTGGTAATTTTGTTGGATTTTCAAGATATTCTCTAATGTTATCTTTCAAAATTTCAATAGCACCACGATCTTGTTTGTTTCCTTTGTTTTTACCACGTCTGATTGCACGGTTGTTAACTAAGTTTGAAATAGTTTTGTTTTTTGGAGGATTTTTAGCCAAAATCATTTTGTCACAAAATTCTCTAATTCTTTTAATTGTTGGAGCCATAACAGGATATGCATAAACATTAATTCTATCATTTTCAGCAGCGTAAGACAATTTTCTTAGTTCTTTTTCTGTAAACAAATGACCAGCACCTGCATCATAAAAAACCTTATCAAGTTCTCTCATATATTCAACAGTTTCAGCAAAAAATTTCTTATATTTATTTTCTTCAAATTTCATAAATTTATTACCACCTTATTTTCGTACAAACATTTTAACACCAAAATTAGCAATTTGCAATACCCAAATTAAATTTTTTTTAATTTATAAAAAAACGGCTTAATATAGCCGTTATGTTTAAATACACACAATAACATATATATTAAAGTTTTATAAAAAATATTACTGAACAAATCCCAAACTTATTAGTAATGCAGTATCAACCATTTTCATTTTATTTATGGTCAGTGCTCCAATTTTTTCTTTTAACCTACGCTTATCTAATGTTCTAAGTTGTTCCAACAAAACAACTGAATCTTTTGGCAAACCAAACTCCAAAGCATTAAGTTCGATATGTGTTGGAATTTTTGCCTTGTTAATTTGGCTTGTTATTGCAGCAGCAATAATTGTTGGACTATATTTGTTTCCTACATCATTCTGAACAATAAGCACAGGTCTAACACCACCCTGTTCACTACCAACAACAGGGCTTAAATCAGCATAATACAAATCTCCACGTTTTACATCATTATTCATCATTTTTAATCCAGTCAACATAATTATATAGGTCAGCAATAGTAACAATGTTTTCCTCAGCCAATTCCAACATTAACTTTTTATGTTTTTCATAAAAAATTTCATACATTTTAGAAAACTTGTTGTTATTTATTGTATGATTCAAGTTTTGAATGGTGTTACTAAAATCACTTTTACCATTTAAATTATTGACCAAATTATTCAAATTAAAACTATATTCTTTATTCATTTTTGCACCAAAACTTTAAATAATAAGAAGTTGTCGTCAAACAACACCTAATGGTATTTGACAGCAATTTATGGTTATTCAACCCATGTAATCGTTTGAATTACGATGTTTGCATAAGCAAACTTGATTTGTGAAAATATTAAACAAATCAACATTACATGGTTTATTTTGTGCATTAAAAATTTTATTATCAAAAAAAGACAAGAAATTTCTTGTCTTTTTTTACTTCTATTATTTTTTTGTTGTTTCAAATCTAGAATATTCACGAATATCAAACATTCTATCAACAAATTTCTTATCCAACATTAAATCACCATTATGTGTTTCAAAATTCAACTTAATCATTGTTCCAGGAATTGGCACAACATATCTTTTATCGTTACCATCAGAAAAAAGTATTTTTCCTTCTGGATTTTGTGGACTCCTTAAATATCTATAATTTGTTCCACCTGTAATTTCTAAGTTGTGTGTTATAGCATAGTCATTTAAAACCTTTGTGTCAATGCTTGAATTTAAACTGTTATACACTTCAATGCCATCAAAAGGAAAACCATATTCTGTATCCATATTAATTAAAGCATCTAGGTAACTAACAGTGTTAAACTTAATGTTCATGTTATTTGGGTGAGCAATATAAATCCTTCCACGAATTTTTCTTGCAAAAGATAACACATCACTTAAATAAGGAACACTGCTTTGCTTGAAAAATAATTTACTATGTGGATTTTCAAAAACGTTTTTAACAAACGAAGCAGGTGTTGAAAATGCTCCAATAAAATTATCATACATTTTTTTACGTTGTGGGTTTGCATTAACAAAGTCGTAAACTTGATACAATATATCTTTATTGCCAAAAACAAAATAATCTTTTGTTGGACATTCAAGTTTGTTTTTCTTTAAAAGTTTAATCATCAACTTAACATCTTTTTTAAAGCATTTAGCCTTAAACTTTTTATCGAACCACTTAATGTTTTCAGCACGTTCAACATCAAAATTCAACATTGTTAAATGAATTCTGTAATTGTTAAAATTAAAAGCATACTTTGTTGGATTTGTGTTATTAACAACGCATGTAATTTCACAACCAGAAATCAACTTGCCTGTATAATAATTTTCAAGTTCACCACTTTTAATTAAGCGATGCAATACACCACCATAACTATACAAATTCAACTCATCTTGTTCCATCAAACTAATTGCTTTGACACGATTTTGTTCAGCCAATTTTAAAACATGTTTAACTGCTTGAAAATTAACATTACCATCAAGGTGCACATTAAAATCACATTTAATTTTGTTTTCCATAATTCTCCTGTTACATTAACACACAAACAGCCGTACTAACCGAATGTGTGTGAGTTATGTTTATTTGACATTCTTTAAAACCTTTTATTGCTAAAACCTTTTTTGCGCTATCGCTAAGCTTTAAAAAAGGTTTACCATTTTTATCATGATTAACTTCAATTTCGTTTAGTGGAATTCCTCCACCAATACCAATTCCCAAAGCTTTAACAAATGCTTCTTTTGCACAGTAAAGCCCAGCCAAACGCATTGTTTTGTTAACTGTTAAATTACAATATTTTGTTTCATATTCAGTAAAAAATTTTGCCAAAAACCTTTCGTTATCAACAAACTTTTGCATTCTAACAATATCTAATGAATCAACTCCAACTGCCAACATAACTCTTTTAATTCTCCTTAAAACTTTTTACAACTCTTGAAACATCATCATATTCAAAACCCTTAGACAACAAAAACCTATACATTTTTGACAATATCTCAGTAGTTATTTCCTTATTCTTAACATATTTGTTTGCTAAATTTAAAATTATATCATCTTCTGTTTCAAATTCTTCCATAACCAAATTTATATCTTTTTCTGAAACGCCTTTTAATTTTAGTTCATTTATAATTTTAATTTTACCATATTTATGTTTAACACTTCGCACATATATTGTAGCATAATTAACGTCATTAATATAATTATATTCAGCTAATTTTTCTAAAACATAATCAACAATTTTTTGTGAATACCCTTTATCTTTTAAGTAGGTTCTCATTTGTTT
>JAZRJQ010000142.1:0-9333 GCA_045645925.1 Clostridia bacterium
TTTGATGCAAGGGTTAAGGGTGGTTCTTACTCAATTTCTGATGCATTCTATCGTTATCCAGTTGCAGTTATTTTCCATACTGCCGATACACTTACAACGTATTTAGACGAAACAAGATAATATTATTTTATTAATATGCCAAGAAAAAACTCTATCTGTTTTGATAGAGTTTTTTTCATAATATCTTATTGGTTTTACTTATCTTTCTAAAAATTCTTCAATTTTTTCTTGTGTACCTTTGTGAATTGGTTGTTTTGAAAGCCTTTTATATTGTTTTTGAATGGTTAAAACACTGTTGTTATCGTCTACTTCTCTTAAAATATGATTTACATTTTCTGGTGTGTATGTTGTAACATTTTCAAATTCTTTTAAACTTTCTAGGCAAGTGTAGTCGGCCTGTAAGTCGCTTTTTCCAGTGATTGCCAACACTCTGCCATTATATTCTTTAATCATTTGAACATAGTCTTCATTTGTTAATTCGCCATGTTCTTTTACCCACTTGGTTGGAATAAATGCGCCCCTATAAAAGAAAGTGTTTTTTTGGGATTTTTTGGCTTTATCGTAAAAATCGTCCAATTGTTTTTGGATTTTTTCTTTTTTTACGGTTTTGTTAATCAACCAAGCAACAAGACCCTTTTTGTTTTTGAATTCTTCTAATATTTTGTAGTTTTGATATTCCATTGCGCTTTTCAAACAAATGCAAGCACCACTCAAAAGAATAACGCTTTCAAGTTTTTCTTGCTTTGTTAATAATGTTGCAACCATAGAACCTTCGCTGTGACCACAAGCAATTATTCTGTTTTCATCAACGTAAGGTAATGTTTTTGCATGTTCAATAACTCTTGCAGAGTCAGTAACCAAATCTGAAAGGCCACATTTTTTAAAACTTCCTGTTGATTCGTGTGTGCCACGCTTATCATATCTTATGCAAGTGTATCCCATGTTAACAAACATGTCTGAAAGATTTTTGTACATGTTTGATTTAAAACCAAATTGGTTTCCATCTCTATCTGTTTTACCAGTTCCCATAATAAGCAATATTAAAGGGTGTTTTTCGTTATCAGGGCGGCTTATTGTTGCACCAATTTTGTTTTCACCATCAATAATTACTCTTTCTTCAATAATATTCATAATATTACTCCTTTTTTACAATTGTATTGTAACATGTTGGTTTTGTGGGTGGAAGAAGTAATGTTTAAAAAAACTCTATAAATTTACCGATTTATTAAAAATATGAGTATATAAAAACAAAAAGAATTGGAATAATTTTTCCAATTCTTCTTATTTAATATTAGTTTTATTTATTGTTTATAATATCTTCAAATTCTTTAATAAAAGTCATGAAGTGGGTAATATCAGTAAATTTACGATATACTGATGCAAAACGAATGTAGGAAACTTCATCAAGTTTTTTAAGTTTTTCCATGATGATTTCGCCAATTTCTTTTGTTGTTATTTCTTGTTTTAAACTGTTTTGAATTTGTTTTTCAATTTCATCAACCATTTCATCAATTTGTGCAACTGATACTGGTCTTTTTTCGCAAGCTCTCATAATGCCTTGTTTTATTTTCATAGGGTTAAAAGCTTGTCGGCTTTGGTCATTTTTAATAACCATAATTGGCAAAATTTCAACAGTTTCATAGGTGTTAAATCTTTTTTGACATTCTGTGTTTAAACATTCACGTCTTCTACGAATTGAATTACTTTCTTCAACATATCTTGAATCAATAACTTTGCTGTCTTTACAGCCACAATAGATGCATTTCATTTTTGTTTTATCCTTAAAGTTTTAGTAAGCTTAGTTTAACAAAATTTTTGTAGTTAGGCAAACAATAGTTGACAAATTTTATTTATGCATCTTGTTGTTCTAAATCTAAGTTGTTTTTCGTGTTTTGTTCGGTGTTATTTTCCAAGTTTTCGGTGTTAGTTGAAACGTTTTCCATCGTTCTAACTTGGTTTGTTGAAACGGGGTTTAGTTCCACTAAAATAACATCTTTACCAATTTTTCTTATTTTGCAAAATGGAATAAAAACATCTGGATTGCTTTTTATAAAACTAAAAAAACTTCTTTCACCAGGAACAACAATTCCGGTAATTTTGCACGTGCAAGAATTGAAAACAATATCAACAATGTTTCCTAGTTTTTTGCCATCGCAAATATTAACAACTTCTTTTGTGCGTAATTCGCAAAATGATATTTCCATTTTAATCCTTATATGACAAATTTTTACATTTTATTACAGATTTTTGTTATTTACATAGTTTTAGCATATTAATTTTTAATTTTCACAAAATAAACAAAAGGGAACTAATATGCCAGTTGGATTTGTTTTTTTAGGTGTTGTTTTAATATTTGTTTTACTGGGTGAGTATGGTGTGCAAAACAAACTTTGTTTTGCAAGTTTTCTTGTTTTCACAATGTCTGCTTATTTTGTAAAACCACTAAACATAGGTACTTTTTCACTTAATTTTATTTTAATTGTTTCAACTATTGTAAGTTTTGTGTTTTTTTCTAAATACCTTTTGGCTAAACAAATGTTTAATGTTTTTTTGTGCTCAACAATAGTAAGTGTGATTTATTTAATTTTAACAAGTTTTAATTCCGACTATATAACAACATTAAATCCATATCCAATATTTTTTGTGTTAATTGTGTTTGGTTTAATTAACTTAAAAAATTTTAAAGTTGTTGTTTGTTTTATTGCTTTATCTTATTTAACTTTAAGTTTTTGCAATTTGTTTGTTGAAAGTGGACTGGGGTATGTTCATTTTGCAAGTTTGGAACTTTTTAATTTAATGTTGGTTGTTTTGCTTATTATATTGATTGTAAATTTGATGTTTAAGCATGTAGCTATACAAAAAAGGAGGAAGTTGTGAAAAAGTTTGCTTTAATTATTATATGTTTAATTTTAAATTTAGTTTGTTTTTCAAAAACAACTTTTGTTTATGCTTTTGATGGGGAAACCGATAATCCTTTTGTTGTTTATACAATTGATGGTGAGTATTTATTTGAAAAAAGCAGTGTTGAAGTTGGTGATAATTATATTTCAAAAGATTTTTTAATGTATGAAATTTCAAGTGTTGATATGAACAATAAAACGGCTGTTGCCGTGTTTGTAAAGGAACTTAAAAAGCCAGATGTCAGCGTTAATCCTTATAAGAAAAAAATTGAATCAAATGCTGATAAAAGAATTTGTTTATATTTAACACATAACGACGAAAGTTATGTTCCAACCGATGGGTATGATAGTGTGTATGGTGCTGGCGGTGTGCACGATGTTGCAAAAGCAATAAAAACCAGTTTTGAAAATTTGGGAATAAAAGTGGCACTTGACGAAACTTTACATATTCCACACGATACTTCGGCTTATTCTAGGAGTAATTCAACTGCAAAAAAGTTGCTTTCAGCAAACAATCCTGATGCAATATTTGATATTCATCGTGATGGTGTAAGCAGAAAATATTATGCAACAACAGTTAATGGGGTTGAACGAAGCAAAGTTAGAATTGTTGTTGGGCAAGCAAACGCAAATTACGAAGAGAATTTGGAATTTGCAACCTATTTGTTGGCAGTTGCAGAAGAAAATTATCCGTGGTTGTTTTCTGATATATATATGGCAAAAGGACACTATAATCAGGGATTATATAATAAAGCCCTGTTGTTTGAAATGGGGACATACTTAATTGAAAAAGAGTTGGTTTTGGCAAGTGTAAAGCCGTTAACAGAAGTTGTTAGCACTGCCTTATATGCAACAACAGTTAATTCGGGTTCTGGTGAAATTGTTGTTGGTGGCGAACAAACCGAAGAAACACCAACAGTTAACGAACATTTAAACAAATTGGAAGAAAAAAATGAAAATAATACAGTTTTAAGTATAGTTTTAATTTTAACAACTTTTTTGGTTGTAACTACTGCAATTATTGTTGTTGTTTACTTTAAATTTTTAAATAAAAATGATGGAAAAAAGTAATGTAAAAAACATTACTTTTTTTTTGTTATTGAGTGAGTTAAAAAAATAATATTCCAAATTTTGCAACAATAATTGCATTAGACTTGCGAAAACTTATAAATTAAAGTAAACTATATATATAATATAATTAGAGGTGTGTGTTGGAAAAACCATTAGTAGCCGTAGTAGGCCGCCCAAACGTGGGCAAAAGCACATTTTTTAATAGAATTGCTGGTAAAAAAATTAGTATTGTTAAAGATATGCCTGGTGTTACCCGTGATAGAATTTATTCCGACGCTGAGTGGTGTGGGCATGCTTTTACCATTGTTGACACCGGTGGATTAGATGTTAAAAACAAAGATGACTTTCAACAAAACATTACCAGACAAGCTGAGCTTGCTGTTGAAGTTGCGCAAGTTGTTTTGTTGTTTGTAGATGGTCGTGAAGGTTTAATGCCTGCCGATTATGATGCTGCAAACTTTTTAAGAAAATATAAAGTTCCTATTGTTTTGGTTGTTAATAAAATTGATAACAATGAAATTGAAAAAACCTATGAATTTTATAACTTAGGTTTAGGTGAACCAATTGGAATTTCTGCCGAACTTAACAAAGGTATTGGAGACTTGTTAGATGTTATTGTTTCTAAATTTAAAACAAAAGTTGATGCAAGTGCCGATGATAACAGAATAAAAATTGCCGTTGTTGGTAAACCAAACGCTGGAAAAAGCAGTTTGGTTAATCGATTGTTGGGTGAAAACAGGGTTATGGTTTCAAATGTTGCAGGAACAACACGTGATGCCATTGATACACCTTTTAAATATAATGGGCAAGAATATTTGTTAATTGACACAGCAGGAATTAGGCGTAAACGTAGCATTGACAAGGATTCAGTTGAACTTTATAGTGTTATTCGTTCTTTTGATGCTATTCGTCGTGCCGATATTGTTGTGTTGGTGGTTGATAGTGTTGAAGGACTAAGCGAACAAGATGTTAGAATTGCAGGTTTTATTCATGAAGAAGGCAAACCAAGTATTGTTTTAATGAATAAATGGGATGCTGTTGAAAAAGATACATATTCAATGAATAAATTTAATGAAAAACTTGATGAAGACCTTAAATTTATGGATTATTATGTGTCTTTGTATGGTAGTGCCTTAACAGGTTTAAGAATTAACAAACTTATGGATACTGTTAACTATGTTTTAGATAATGCTAATCGTAGAATTACAACAGGTGTTTTGAACGAAATTTTACAAAATGCAGTTTTAACAAACGAACCTCCAACAAAAAATGGAAGAAGATTAAAGATTTATTATATTACACAACCTTCAACAAATCCTCCAACTTTTGTATTGTTTGTTAATGATAAAGATTTGATGCATTTCTCATATCTAAGATATTTGGAAAATTGTCTACGTAATGCAGTGGACTTTAAAGGAACACCAATTAGAGTTTTAGTAAATAGTAAAAAAGAAAAGGATGTGTAATATGCTAGAAACAATTGCAAAATACGTATTATTGATTATAGGTGCATACTTATTGGGTGGCGTAATGTTTGCAAAAATTTTAGTAAAATTAAAAAACAAAGATATAACAAGTGAAGGCAGTGGAAACCCTGGCACAATGAATATGCTTAGAAATCATGGTGTTATTTTTGGAGTGTTAACATTATTGCTTGATGCTTTTAAAGGTGTTGCTCCTTCATTGCTAGGTTATTTCTTGTTTGGTGGTAAAGATGGCGGAATAGTTGCAGAAACTGCAATTTATATTGGTGGATTTTTTGCAGTGCTAGGTCATATTTTTCCAATCTACTACAATTTTAAAGGTGGAAAAGGTGTAGCAACTGCTGTTGGTTTTGCTTTTGTTGCACAACCATATGCAGCATTAGGTGTTATGGCTGTTTATTTGATTTTCTTCTTTACCACACGTATTGGAAGTTTGAGCAGTTTGGTATCAGTTGCAGCATTTGTTATTACTGATTCAATAATTTTGATTGTTAATGGAAGTTATTCAGGAATATTATTCTTGATGTTGATTGGTGTGATGATTTTTGTTGCACATAAAGGAAACCTAAAACGTTTATCTAACAAAAATGAAAACGTTATAGATTTAAAAGCAGTTGCACTAAAAGATGTTGAATTGATTAATAATATAAAACAGAAAAGAAACACTAGAAAATCAGCAAACTCAGAAGTTAAAGAAACCAAACAAAATTTAGTTGTGGCTGAATCAGAAAAAACAGAAAGTGTTGAAGTTGTTGAAAACGAAAATCAACAAATTAAAACACAAAATAAAAAAAGAACTTCAAAAAAGAAAGAAGAAGTTAAAGCTGAATAAAAAAATAAAAGAGAGTTTAATTTAAACTTTCTTTTTTTATCATAAAAGTCTTAAAACCTTCATACACTTTTGTAATAATACTGTGGAGGGAAATATGAACAGTTACAATGTTTACTCCGATATTGCTAAGCGCACAAACGGAGATGTGTATGTTGGAGTTGTTGGTCCTGTTAGAACAGGTAAATCAACTTTTATTAGAAATGTTTTAAACACATTGGTAATTCCAAACATTGCCGATGTTAATGCTAAAGAAAGAACAATTGATGAAATGCCACAAAGCGGTGATGGAAAAAGCATAATGACAACGCAACCAAAATTTGTTCCAAACGAAGCAGTTGGAATAACGGTTGGTGAAAACATTAATATGAATGTTAGGTTAATTGATTGTGTTGGATATATGGTTGATGGTGCAATTGGACACACAGAAGAAAATAAACCACGTTTAGTAAAAACTCCATGGAGCAACGAAAAGTTGCCTTTTAGTGAGGCTGCCGAAATAGGAACAAATAAGGTAATAACAAATCATAGCACAATTGGAGTGTTGTTAACCACCGATGGAACAATTGGTGATATTGATAGGTTTAATTATGTTAAGGCAGAAGAACGTGTTTATGCTGAATTAAAAAAATGTGGTAAGCCTTTTGTTGTGGTTGTAAATTCTCAAAATCCATATGGTGAAGATTGTCAGAACCTAGTTAAATCTTTAACCGAAAAATATTCAACAAATGTTATTGCATTAAATGTTTTAAAATTAACAGACGAAGATATAAGTAAAATTTTTAGCACTGTATTAAATGAATTCCCATTAGTTTCTGTTGATGTAAAAATGCCACGTTGGTTAAGCGCATTGCCTTTTGAAAACAAATATATTCAAGAAATTGCCAACAACATTATGCAATATGTCAATAACAACACAAAAATAGGTGATTTTGAGAATGGTGTTTTATTATTTACCGATAGTGAAAACTTTGAAGATATATCAAAAGTTAACATTGTTATTGGTGAAGGTAAAGTAGAAATTGAAGTTATTCCAAAACCGGAACTATTCTATAAAGTTTTAAGTGAAGAATGTGGTTGCGACATTGCAAGTGACTATCATTTAATAAGTTATATTAAACAATTAACCGAAGCAAAAACTCAATACGACAAATTTAAAGATGCTTTAACACAAGCAGAACAAACAGGCTATGGTGTTGTTTATCCAACCATAGATGATATGAAATTGGAAGAGCCACAAATTGTAAAACAGGGTGGAAGATGTGGAATAAAACTAAAAGCAAGTGCGTCAAGTTTGCATTTAATGAAAGTTGATATTAATACCGAAGTTAATCCAATTGTTGGTAGTGAACAACAGTCGGAAGAACTTGTTAAAAACCTACTTTCTGAATATGAAACAGACCCTAAAAAATTGTGGGAAACAAAGATGTTTGGAAAAAGTTTAAGTTCATTGGTTAACGATGGCTTACAAAACAAACTTGTTTCTATGCCTACCGAAGTTCAAAAGAAAATGCGTAGAACATTAGGTAGAATTGTAAACGAAGGCAAAGGTGGAGTTATTTGCATATTGCTGTAATTTTGTATTGTTATTAAATTATAACAACATAAAAATCTAATTAAAATTGGATTAATCAACAAAATTTGTTGTTAATCATATTCATTCCGAAAGACGGTTTAAAATGCCGTCTTTTTTGTTTTATTTTAAACGTAAATTTGTGTTACAATAAAATTGTTATGGAAAACATTAATAAAATAAGAGAACAACTAAATAGTTTAAAAAGTGAACAACTAAAAAATTTTAGTTTGGTTATAACAAAGTGTGAACATGAAATGATTGGTGTTTCTGTTCCCAATTTAAGGAAACTTGCAAAACAAATTGCAAACAACAGCGCAATTGAGTTTTTAAATAATAATCCAATGGAATATTATGAAGAAGTATTGTTGCAAGGTTTTGTTATTGGTTATTGTAAACTTTCTAATAAAGTAAAATTTGATTTTTTAGAAAAATTTATTCCTGTAATTAAAGATTGGTCGGAATGTGATTGTGTGGTTGCTACTTTAAAATTTTTGAAAGATGATTTAAATTTTTCTTTTGAATTTTTTAAAAAATATTTTAATAGTGAATTGGAATTTGAAAAACGATTTGCAATTGTGTCATACATGAATTACTTTTTGACTGATGATTACTTTAAAACTATTTTAAATTTACTGGTAAATGTAAAAAGTAAATACTATTATGTTAACATGGCTGTTGCGTGGGCTTTGTCTGTTTGTTTTGTTAAAAGTTTTGATTTAACTTATAAAGTTTTTAAAAGTTGTAATTTAGAAAAATTTACTTATAATAAAACAATTCAAAAGTGTAAGGAAAGTTATAGATTAAGTGTTAAACAAAAACAATTGTTAAATAGTTTGAAAAAATAATAAAAGTTCCTAACTTGTTTCAAGTTGGGAACTTTTTGTGCTTTTTTATTAATTTTTAATATTTTTACCACTTGTTATAAACTTTTTCAGCAAAACCAAGAAGATTTTTAATTTCTAACTTTGTTCCGTCGTCTAAAACAGCATAACCATTAAAATAACCAAACACTTGATTTTGATTACTTCTAATAATTAAAACATTGGTGTCGCTGTGTCGGTTAATTATTGGAGTAAATTCCATTTCAAAACGTTTGTCGCTTGAAGTAAATGTCCAAGGTGATAAAAAGTCGTCTTCGCCTTTAATTTTTGGAATGTTAAAGGTAACATCTTCAAGTTTGTGTGCAACTCCGTTGTAAAATAACATGTTTTCTGTTGCGTTTGTTGTGTCGCCAAAACCATAACCAATGTTGAACCCAAATGTTTTGCCATCAATGGTTTGCATTCCAGCGCCCCAGTACCATGTGTTTTTGTATGTCCAAACACCACGACCCCAATCAAGTAGGGCAAGAGTGTTCGTTTTGTTAAATTCGATTTTTTCGTCACCTACGGTTACTTCGCCATATGCTTTAAATCCAACAATTTTTTGATTGTAATAGAATGCTTTTTTATTTTCTTTAAATGGTGTTGCAAT
>JAZRJQ010000143.1:0-7610 GCA_045645925.1 Clostridia bacterium
AAACAGTGGAGTAACGTTGGTTTGGGTAAAAAAATAAAAAGAACGTTTGGTAAAATGTAAACGTTCTTTTTTGTTTTTAAGCAAATTCTTTTAATGATGATAAAAACACTTCCAAATTTTCCTTAAATTCTTTTGCCATATCTAAAATGTTTCCGTTGGCGTCTTCGTGTTCGTGAATTAATTCGTTCATGTTTTGAATTCCCATTTTTGTTCCATTAATTAAAATTTCGGCAACTTTTTCGTCGCTGTTGTCCATCATTGTTTTAATTTTGCTTTCCATAAAACTGCCAGCTTTCATAAAAATATTTATGTCGTCAGGTTCAAATTCAAAATTGACAGCCATTTTTTTAACTCTTTTTGAAAAAGATTCGTAGTATTGATTTTGTTTTTGTAGTAGTTCAACAAAATCTGCGTTATTGATTTCGGCTTTTAGGTTGTCGATACCAACAATTGCTGCCTTTGTGGCCTTGTGTAGTTCGTTTAATAATTCTGCAGTTGAATTCATTTTTTATTCTCCATTTATTATTTTTTTAGTTAGTATGTTATTTTGTTGTTTTATTATTCTAAAAATAAAATGATTGTAAAATTTGTTTTTGTGAATAAAAAATATTAATATATTAATATATAAAAATGAAATTCTTAATTGACAAAGTTTTTATTATGTGTTAAATTATATTTGTTCCACATGGATTGGGCATTTTTTTAAGCGCTTAAATTTGGTTTAAGCCGCCTATAACAGTGAGTCTGGAGAGAGGAGGTATTACAAATGTACGCAGTAGTTGAAACAGGCGGAAAACAATACAAAGTTTCTGTTGATGAACAAATTAACGTTGAAAAACTTGAAGCTAATGTTGGCGATAAAGTTAATTTGAAAGTTTTAATGATTGTTGATGGCGAAAAAGTTAAAGCTGGTGACGCTGTTAAAAAATCTGTTGTAGAAGCTGAAGTTGTTGAACATGGTAAAGATAAAAAGATTGTTGTATTTAAATACAAAGCTAAAAAGAATTACCGTCGCACTCAAGGTCATAGACAACCTTACACAACTTTAAAAATTGTTTCTATTAAGTAGTTTAAAATGACAAATATTAAATTCTACAAAACAAATAATAATTATTTTAAAATTGAAGCCACCGGACATACAGGTTATGCCGAAAGTGGTAAAGACATATTGTGTGCGTCAATTTCAAGTATTTTACAATCGGGTGCGTTAGGTTTAAAAAAAGTTTTAAAACTAAATCCTAAAATTGTAAACACTGTTGACGGATACATTTTAATAGAGTTGCCAATAAAGCAAAATTTACAAAGTGCTCAAGTTTTATTTTTAACAATGCTTGAAAGCATAAAAGATTTACAAAGTGGTTACTCTGATTATATTAAATTGGAGGTAATAGATAATGTTTATTAATATTCAACTATTTGCCCACAAAAAAGGATTAGGTAGTTCTAAAAACGGTCGTGAAAGCCAATCAAAAAGATTAGGTGTTAAAAAATCTGATGGTCAAGCAGTTGTTGCTGGTAACATCATTATTAGACAACGTGGAACAAAAGTTCATCCAGGGGAAAATGTTGGTTGCGGAAAAGATTACACTCTATACGCATTAACAGATGGTACTGTTAAATTCTCTCACTTAAACCGTGATAAGAAAAAAGTTAGTGTTGTAACAACTGATAAAAAGTAATCGCAACGAAAATTTGTAATAATTTTAAATGTAAAAAAATCGCTTAAACAAGCGATTTTTTTGTTGTTAAAAATTAAGAAATGTGGTATTATTTGGGTGGTAAAAAAAGATTAAAAAACATGTGTTAAAAATAAAGGAATTTTAAATTTGAATTATAGTGTAACAGGAAACACAATTTTTATTCCAAATTCGCCTGATTTTAACATTGCTCAAACGCTAGAATGTGGTCAGGTGTTTAGGTTTAAACAAACAGTTTTTGGTTTTGAAGTGTATAGTTTAAACCACAAAGCACAAATTATTTGTCAAAAAGATGGCACAAAAGTTGTGTGTGATAATGTAAAATATTTCATAAATTACTTTGATTTACAAAAAGATTATGCTACAATAAAGCATGAACTAAGTAAAAACGCTTTGCTTAAAGATGCTATTTTGTTTGGTGAAGGAATTAGAATTTTAAAACAGGACCCTGTTGAAACAATAATTTCATTCATTATTTCACAAAATAATAACATTCCACGAATTAAAAAAATCATTGAGACAATTTGTGAATGTTATGGTGAAAAGTGTGATGGTTACTATGCTTTTCCTACTTTGGAAAAACTAGGAACAATTCCAAAACAATTTTTCACCGAAATAAAATGTGGGTATCGGGACGAATATTTGTTTAGTTCAATACAAAAATTATGTAATGGGTTTGATTTAGCCAAAATTAATTCCATGACATCAAATGAAGCAAATAAATATTTATGTGAGTTAAAGGGTGTAGGAAACAAGGTTGCCGATTGCATTTTGCTTTATGGCTTTCATAAAACAGATGTGTTCCCAACCGACACTTGGATTAAAAAGGTGTATTTAGATTTTAATCCGCAATCCCAAAAAACTCCTGTTCAAGTTAGAAACGAATTTGTTAATTTATTTGGAAACTTGTCAGGTTATGCTCAACAATATTTATTTTATTCAAAGCGAGAAAAAAATAATTAGAAAACAAGGGGATATTTTTTATGGCAAGAAACAGAAGAATTGCATTGTTAATTGACGTTGATAATGTAAAAATTAGTAAAGAGTCAGTAGAAGAATTATTCGACCAACTTAATTCAAATGGCGAAATTGTTTACTGCAAATTCTATGGTTATAATGATAGAAAACATTTATACCTAAGTGAATTTATTACAAACTATGGCTATGAAACAGCACCTTTCATGCGTTTGAAAAAACGTTATAGCCAATTAGACAACAGAATTATTGTTGATGCTGTTAGATTAAACTATACAAAACCTGATATTGATGGATATTGTATTGTTGCTGGTGATGGCGATTTAATTCCATTGTTAGTTGAATTAAAATCTTGTGGAAAAACAGTTATTGACATTAACACAGATTATCAAGAAGTTAATGCTCATATGTTTGATGAACACATCTTCCTAAGAACAATGGGTAAAGAAGTTGAAACATATACAGCAAAATCAACAAAGAAACCTGCTAAAAAGAAAGCAACAAAAGCTGCTGCTAAACCAGCTGCTCCAAAAGCACCTGCTAAACGTGCTCCAGAACCTGTTGCTAGAACAAGACGTGTTGTAACTCCTGTTTATGATGACTTTGATGATTATGAAGAAGAAATTGAATATGTTCAAGCTCCTCGTCGTCCACAAACAAGAGTTGTTAGACAAGCTGCTCCTGTAACATATGTTCAACCACAACCTGTTTATGCTCAACCACAACCTGTTTATGCTCAACCAGTTCAACAACCTGTTCAACAACCAGTTCAACCTAAACCTGTAAAACAAGCTCCACAACCAGCTCCAGCTGTTAAACCACAACGTGTTCAAAAACCAGCTCCTGCTCCTGTGGTTCAACCTGAAGAAGATTTTGATTCTTATTTCGATGATGACGATGATATTTCTGTAATGACAAAACCACAAGTTGAAGAAGTTGAAACTTTTGAAGATAACTACACAAATAGTTATGATGAAGATTACGATTTGTCAGAAGTATTAAAAGATATCACATCAAGATATAATCAATTAGACTTCACAACAAACGATAATATGAATGAAAAATTAAGATTAATTCGTGATATTGAAAACTTAATTGAAAGCGAAAATAACAAAGGTGAAGGTATTTACAGCGAAAACGAAGATATTCGTCAAATTTTCTCTGACTTACAAGATGTTGTTGACGACATGAAAAATGCTCTATAATTAAATTAAAAAATCACTCTTAAACGGGTGATTTTTTTTGTTGCATAAATAAAAAACAATTTCATATTTTATTTGTTTAATTCAAAATGTTGATTTTTGTTGAAAAATGAGTATTTTTATGGTATGCTACAAATATGAAACAAATTTCCCTAATTTTGTTTCAAAATATTTAACCTTAGCAAAAAGAGAGTTTTAACCACTCTCTTTTTGCTTTTTTGTTTTAATGTGGGTTAGTGTTCTTTATAAAATCGTGTGGCGCTATATAAACATATATTATATAGATAATATTTCTAATAAATTTATTAAAATTAGGTATTTATTTTTTGTAAATGTTATGTTATACTACTTGTGTAGTTTGAAAATATAGTACTACATAACAATTTAGTGGAGGATATTATGTGGAGTGAAATTGTAGCATTGTTTGAAGGCTTTGGTGCAATACCTATGATTGTTATGCTTGCCGGCATATTATTATGTATTGTTGAAGTTTTCCTTCCAGGGTTTGGTGTTTTTGGAATTCTTGGATTAATATTATCTGCAGGTGGTGTTGTTGCTAGAATTATTATTGGTGCAACATTAAACCAAATTTTAATAATGATTCTTTCAAGCATTAGTCTAGTTGTTTTAGCAATTTTAATTATGCTTGTTTCAGCAAAAGTTGGCTGGATTAGAAGAAGTCCTATTATTGAAGATAAAACAAGTATTTCTGTAAACTATGGTAGTGATGATAAAAAACTTCTTAAAATGTTGGGGAAAGTAACATTTGCTACAACTGAATTTAAACCAAGTGGTAAATTTGATTATAATGGTGAAAGCTTTGAAGCAAGAACTAATGGAGAATTTATTGCAAAAGGTGAAAAAATTCAAATTATTGAAATTAAAGCTGACAAAATAATTGTTAAAGCAGCTAATGGTGCAAGTGGAAAAACAAAATAACTTAAGGCAAATAAAAGGAGATAATATATGTTAAGTATGTTAAATGCTGTTGATACAGCCTTATATGTTTGGTTGGCCGTTTTAGGCGTAGTTGTAATTTTTATTGCAATTTTTATTGGTATTGTTCCAATTGGTGTGTGGATTAAAGCAATGGTTTCAGGTGCACACATTTCAGCAATTCGTTTAATTGGTATGAAATTGCGTCATATTGAAGTGGGAATGGTTGTTGATAGTTACATTAATGCTAAAAAAGCAGGTGTTCAACTTTCAATTGATGACCTTGAAACACACTACATGGCAGGTGGTAACGTTGAACGTGTTGTTGATGCGTTAATTACTGCACATGGTGCAAAAATTGAACTTTCTGTTGAAACTGCAAAAGCTATTGACTTAGCAAACCGCGATATTTTGGCAGCAGTTAAACAAAGTGTTAATCCTGTTGTTATTACAACTCCTGAAATTTCAGCAGTTGCAAAAAATGGTATTGAATTAAAGGTTAAAGTTAGAGTTACTGTTCAAAGTAACATTAACAAACTTATTGGTGGTGCTGGTGAAGATACAATTATTGCCCGTGTTGGTGAAGGTATTGTAACAACCATTGGTTCAGCAAATTCGCACGAAGATGTGTTGGAAAACCCTGATTTAATTAGTAAAACAGTGTTAGACAAAGGTTTGGATAGTGGAACAGCGTTCACAATTTTAAGTATTGATATTGCAGATATTGACGTTGGTAGAAATATTGGTGCAAAACTTCAAGCTGAACGTGCTGAAGCAGATATGCAAATTGCACAAGCGAAAGCTGAAGAACGTAGAGCAATGGCTATTGCTGCTGAACAAGAAATGAGAGCAAAAACTCAAGAGATGAGAGCAAACTTACTTAATGCTGAAAGTGAAGTTCCAAGAGCAATTTCAACAGCATTTACAAATGGTCAAATTGGCGTTATGGATTATTATAAAATGCAAAACATTTTGGCAGACACAAACATGCGTAATTCATTAGGTGCACCAGATAGGGGTTCAAGAAAAACAAAGACTGATAAGGAATAATTGATGGGAAAAGTTGAAATCGCAATTATTGTTGCTGTTGTGGTTTTTATAGCCGTTATTGCATGGTTTTATGTTAGTAATTCTGAAAAAATAAAATTGGATAAGCAAAAGAAAGCGGAAGAAGAAAAAAGACTTGCAGAAGAAAAGAAAGCTGCAGAATTAGCAAAGAAAAATGAACAAAAGTCTAATGCTAAGGCTGTTATGGAACAAGTTTCAAATCAGGCCGAAGATTACATAAAATCATTAATATTGAAAGATGAAGAAAAGAAAAAATCAAAATATTCAGATATTGTGTTTGAAGAAACAAACGAAGATTTAAGACTTGAACCTGAAAATAAAGATGCAGCAATTGTTTTGGGCGTAAAAAAACAAGCTGTTCACATTCTTGAAGATGATTTGAAAGATGACGATTTGTTTAGTGATTACAAAGAAAATAGTATATCAATTCTAAGTTCTATGGATGACGAAATTGAAGGAACTGTTATAAAAGGAGATCTATCAAAAATATCTATTGATGATTTTCAAGAAGATAGTTCTGTTGGTGAAGAATTTAGAGGCATGAGCAAGGAAATGAAAATTATGATGCTTGCAAATGTTTTAGGTAAAAAAGAAGACCAAGATAAATAATATCTTGGTTTTTTTGTTGTTTTTAAAATGTAAAAGTTCTAATAACACCCACAAATTGAATATATATTTATAATCTTTTTTAAATGGGTGAAATATGTTTATAAAAGAATTGTTAAAATATGTGGATGCTGATGTTTCAACACTGCTTGGTGAGTTCAAACTAACATTAATTGGAACAAGAGCATTGTTTGTTCAAAATTATATTAAAATTTTAAATTATTCTAATGAAAAAATTATTTTTAAAGTTAAAAACGACATTATAACGATTTTGGGTGAAAATTTCAAAATTAAGGAAATGGGTAAAAACGAAATTGTTGTTGTGGGAAATGTGTTTAAAATTTTAAGCGAAAGGGGACAGCATGAAAAAGTATAGTTATAATGTTTGTTTACAGGGCTTAAATTTTGATAGATTGTTTAAGAATTTTGAAAAAAACAATATAACAGTTTTTAATGTTTCTAAACCTAACTATAAAACTTGTGAATTTGCTTTAAGTTTTTTTGATTATGTTAAGTCAAAAAAATTGGGGTTGTTTAAAAATTATAAATTATCAATTAATAAAACATATAATTTTGGTTTTTTTATTAATAACTTTTTAAAAAATATTGGTTTATATGTTGGAATTGCTGTTTCAATAATTTTTTGTTTTGTTGTAAGTAATATAACGCTTAAAATCGATGTTTTGGGTGCGGAACAATCAACTTGCAAAGAAATTGTTGAACAGTTGAAAACTATAAATGTTACAACTGGTAAAATAAATACAATAAGTAATGAAGATATTGAACAATTTTTAAAACAAAATAATAGCAAAATAAGTTTAGTTTCGGTTGTAAAAAAGGGAACGAACTTAATTGTTAATATAAAAGAAAAGGTTACAATAAATAATAGTGTTTCACCAATTTGTGCAAGTTGCAATATGGTTATTGAAAATATTTCAGTTAGTCAAGGGGTTGCCAAGGTTAAAATTGGTGATGTTGTTAAAAAAGGACAAATTTTGGTTGAACCACAAATTGTGTTAACAAATGGTGAAACTAAAAAGTTAAAACCAATTGCAAAAATAGATGCTAAGGTTTGGATTATTGCAAATGTTGGGTATAATACGGAAGAAATTGCGTATAAAACAAC
>JAZRJQ010000144.1:0-4056 GCA_045645925.1 Clostridia bacterium
TAAAATAAAAACAAAAAAAGATGTTAAACCGACATCTTTTTTGTTTTTCAAAATAAAATTATGCATAACATTTTCACACATAAACATATGCATTTTAAAACATATAATTATAGATCAATTGCAACTTTATAAACTTCCTGTTTTTTAATGTTACGATCTGCACACACAAATTTTATTGCATCTTGTTTTGTAACACCCATTGAAATATAGTGTTTTAAATGTTCTAAAATTGAAAGTTCATTCAAACTATTATCTTGCTTTGTGTTATTAACAATAACAACAAATTCACCACGCTTATCACCAGCATAACCTGCACTTAAAGTTGTGAAAACTTTTTCTTCGTGAAGTTTTGTTATTTCCCTTACAACACAAACTGGCTTATCGCCAAACACCTGATTTAATGTTTCAAAGTCTTTATCAATATTGTGGCAAGACACATAAAAAATTAAACTTCCACACACATTTTTATACTGCATTAACAAGTTGTTTTTATCAACATTTTTTTCAGGCAAAAAACCAATAAAGGTAAATGGTGTTGGATAACCACTTAAAATAAATGCATTAATTAACGCACAAGAACCAGATACAACCGTATATTCCAAACCACATTTTATTGCTTCATTAACCAAAATATTGCCCGGGTCGGAAATACCAGGCATTCCAGCATCAGAAATCAATGCAACATTTTTACCACTTTCCAAATCAGCAACAATTTTTGACAACGCTTCTTTTTCGTTAAATTTATGATAACTTTTTAATGGTTTTTTAATGTTGTAATGATTAAGTAGAACCGAGCTTGTTCTGGTGTCTTCACACAAAACATAATCAACACTATTTAAAATTTCAACAGCATAATTATTAAATTCTTTTAAGTTTCCAATTGGAGTTCCTACTAAGTAAAGCATATTAATTTTGGATTATTAATCCACTTTTACCCCCTTTCTTACCTTCAATCAAAACAACATTAGCACCCTTTGTGCTATTTCTAATTTTTAAAACTTTTGGTTCTATACCATACTTACGCATTAAGCAAAACAAATCAACCAAACGTTCTTCTTTGTTAACAGTGTAAAACCTACCACCAAATTTTAATAGTTTACTTGCTTCACAAATTATTTCTTCAAGTGTTACGGTTAATTCATGTTTGCAAATTGCAATTTCTTGTTTTTCGGTCAGTTTTCCACCATCGTTAATTTTGTAAGGCGGATTGCATGTTACAACTTCAAAACCTGTTCCAATTTGTTTGTGTATGTTTTGCAATGGTGCATTTACAACTTTTATGTTTTCCAACTTATTATATTTGCAACTACGTTCGCTCATATCTGCCAAATCGGATTGCAACTCAACCAAATAAACGAATTTTGCATTAGTTTTTGCTTGTGCTAATATGCCAATAACACCACTTCCACTGCACAAATCAACAATTGTATCTTTGCTTCCAGCTCTAACAAAATTGCAAAGTTCAACAGCATCAGATGTAAAACAATACAAATCCGGATTTTGAATTATATATAAGTTATTAAATTGTAAATCATCTAACCTTTCATTATTTTTTAGCATTTTTCTTAAAAAACTTTTTAAATTTTTTCTTTTTCTTGGTTTGTTCTGGTTGTTGTTGTGAAGTTTCAATTTTTTCTTCAACAACAGTTTCTTCTTTACTTTTTTCACTAATGTAAGCAAACTCTGGGCTATCACCCTTCAATTCACTTTCTTTAACAAAGTTAACATCATTTAAATTTGGTTTTTCTTCTTCAACCTTTCCATCAAATTTAACATCAGCAACTGCATAGGTTTTAATTAAAGCATCATCACCTTCAAGCCTTACATCACACATTTTCTTTAAAATGTTATTATAAACAACTGTTCCGTTCCCATCAGGTGTTTTAACCTTACTATTAACTTTGGGCATGTATCTTGTTAAATCAGCATAACCTTCGTTTTCGTAACTTAAACAGCACATAAGTCTTCCACAAATACCACTAATTTTGGTTGGATTCAAGCTCAAATTTTGTGTTTTGGCCATTTTAATTGAAACTTTATCAAAATTATTTAAGTATCTGTTACAACAACAAACTTCACCACAAGAACCAATTCCACCAACAGTTTTTGCTTGGTCACGGATTCCAATTTGTTTTAATTCAATACGACTTTTTAGTTTACTTGCCAAATCTTTAACAAGTTCCCTAAAATCAACCCTATCTTCACAAACATAAGTTATAACAATTTTTTGGCCATCAAGTGTGAATTCACAATCAACCAATTTCATATCCAACTTGTGTTTGTCAATCAAAGATTTTGTTGTTTCAATAACTTCGGCGTGTCTGCTTTCAAGTTTTTCCATGGTTTTAATATCGTTATTTGTAGCAACCCTAACAACATTTGATAGTGGCGCAATAAGTTTTTCTTCTTCAACCTGCTTATTACCTTCAACAACCGAAGCAATTGTGTTGCCATTTGGTGTTTCAACAACAACCTTTTCACCAACACTTAAAGTTAAGCCATTTGGTGAAAAATAATATTCTTTACAATTGTTTTTAAATTTAATTCCAACTACTTCCATTTATGTTTAACCTCCAGCATAGTTATTAAAAAGCCATCAACAACTGTTGTTGGATTACAATTACAATCCAATTTGTTTTGTGCACTTAACACTTTGCTATAAATAATTTTTAATGCTTTCACACTAAATTTAGAACTTTTAAAATCGTCAATTTTTTGTTGATTTAAAACCTTATCCATTAATCCCATTTTAACATATAAAACATCAAGAAAAACTAAGGTTAATTCATCAAAAATTTCTTTAAGTCTATCTTTAAACTCCAAAATTTTACTACTATAACGCAAAATATCGCCACTTTCGGTTAGTTTTAGAACAACATTTAAGCAAAGTTCTTTAATTTTAATAAAGTTTTCATCATTTACAATTTTAATTGCTTTTTGCAAACTTCCTTGGCTTGAACTAACATATGGCGCAACATCTTTTGGTTTTAACGCACTATTTTTTAAAATGAAATTTTGAACATCAATTGCCGGCAAAAGTGGAACCGACAATCTTTTTGAACGACTTTTGATTGTGTTCAAAATGTTTGCAGGATTTGTTGATGTTAAAATAAACAAACATGTTTTTGGTGGTTCTTCCAAAGTTTTTAAAAGTTTGTTTTGTGCCTGTGATGTGGACAAATCAAAATTGTTTAAAATAAATACTTTTTTGTTGCCTTCCAACGGATAAACATATGCGCTTTCAACAATTTCGTTAACATCTTCAACAACCAAACCTTTGTTAACATCTTTTGGGTAAACCAAAACATCGCTGTGCACACCCTTTTCTATTTTAGAACAAGTTGCACAGCCATTGCACCCAAACTGCTCACACAAAACATTTTTTGCAAATTCTTTTGCTAAATAACTCAAATATAGTTCATCTTGACCACACAAAAGATAGGCATGGTTAAGCATGTTTTTTTGTAAGTCGTTATTAACAATGTTTTTTAAATCACTTTTATTATATAAATCACAAAATTCCATCTTAAACATTTTAACATATTAATTAATTCTTTACAAATAACTATTAGTTTTTAACATTAATAATTCAAACAAAAATAATCTAATTCTAATTTTATTTGATAATTATTTTGTTAATTAACATTAATTTGATAAAATAAATTTGTAATAAAACAAATACGGAGGAAATATGTTAAAACTTAACAAAAAACGCACCTTCTATATTGGTTTTTCGTTTTTCACAATTTTAATGTTGTGGCAAGTTTACAATTACTATTGCCCAATGTTTTTGGAAGAACTATTTATATCCAATTTTGGTGCAGGCGACTATAACTACCTAATTGGTATTATTATGGCGCTAGACAACATTTTGGCTTTGTTTATGTTACCACTTTTTGGAACATTATCCGACAAAACCAACACAAAACTTGGCAAACGTATGCCATACATAATTATTGGAACAATAGTTTCGTTGCTTGCATTCCCTTTCATTTCGATTTTATACATTAAAAACAGTTTGGTTGGCGTTGCAATTTTAATGGGATTAATTTTGAT
>JAZRJQ010000145.1:0-9672 GCA_045645925.1 Clostridia bacterium
GTAAACAATTTTGAAAACACCAATGTTTATTCTGGGCAAGTTGCAAAAACAAAAAACTTTACCATTGCCCAAGATTTTGAATTACCTATAAATGGATTTATGGTTATAAGCAGTGTTAGACACCTTGAAAGCATAAATGAAATGACACTAGAAGAAAAACAAGAGTTAATAACTTTAATTGATGTGGTTATTTTAAGTTTGAAAAAATTAGGTGTTTGCAATCAATACAATGTTGTGTGGGAAGAAAAAAATGGAAACCATTTTCATGTTTGGCTTATGCCAAGGCACAAATATTTGGTTGAAGCAATGGGCACAAACATCATGAAAAAAGTTGGCGAACTGTTTGCATACGCCAAAGAAAATTTGAGAACAGAAGAAAACTTGAAAAACGTTTTTGCAACAATTGAAAACTTAAAAATTGAACTTAAACAAAACGAAACAATTAAAGATATTGTTTTGTAACGAAAATTATTAAACAAATTAAAAGGGCTAAAAAATGTTTAAAATAATTGAAGTTTTGAAAGAAAAATTAAAAGAATGGTTTAAAGAAGAAAACACCGGTCATGATTTTTCACATTTGGAAAGGGTGTTTGATTATGCCACCGCAATTCAAAAAGTAGAAGGTGGCGATTTGTATTGCGTTGCAGTGTCTGCCCTTATTCACGATTTACACAGACTAATGTTTTACCAACAAAAACATTTTGTTTCTCCCGAAGAAAGTTTGGATTTTGCAAAACAACTTTTGTTGGAATGCAATGTTGATTTAAGTAAACTAGACCAAATTTTAGAAGTTGTAAAAAATCACGACAACAAAGACAATAAAAACTTTTCGTTGGAAACATTAATTATACAAGATGCCGATGCTTTGGATGCTATGGGTGAAATTGGATTAAATAGAACCTTAACATATTGCAAAACACACAACATTCCTATCACTTCAAGCGAACCACTAAATTCCGCTGATTATGTGCCCGACCTTCATCCAATTTCAACTTGTCATTATGTTTACCGAACAATGATTCCTAACGCAAACAATCTTTACACTAATGCAGCAAAAGAAATTGCAAAAGACAAAATTAAAATTTTAGAAGATTTTGTTAAAACAAACTATAAAAACTAAAAAGGTGGATTATATATGTCAAATTGTAGAAAAGTAGATTTAAACACTTATAACAAAAAAGCAATGTACGAAATGTTCATAAACGAAGTTTCGCCTAGTGTTTGCGTTACAGGAAAATTAGATATAACCAATGTTTGGAAACAAAAAAAGAAAGGTCATAGCCTAAACTGCATTATATGCTATTGCATAATGCACGCAGCACAAAACATAGAAGATTTTCATTATTCAATAAAAGAAGATGGCTTATACTACTACGACAACATGAAAACCAATGCTGTTGTACGAACAAAAGATGGTCAGTTACATTACGCTGATTATAAATTTTTTGATAACTTTACCGAATTTGAAGCTGAGTATAAAAGAGTTAACAAATATTGTTACGAAACTTGTGAGAGTTTTGTTGAAGATACTGGCTCACAGATTGCAACATCTGCTATTATTGACTTTCCTTTTACTTCTATTAGTATAGACGTATCATCAGACTTTTGTGATAATTTTGTTTTGTGGGGAAAATATGAAAGCAAACTTTTCAAAAAAACACTTAACTTATCGTTACGCTTTCACCACGCAACAATTGACGGACAAACTGCTGCAAAATTTTTTAACGAACTCCAACGTCAATTTAACAAAATAAAATTATAAAAATAAAGTTAGGATTTATTATGACAAACAAAGATTTTGTTTTTGATTTACTAAATAGCACCGACATGGTTGTTTCAATAAGAAATAATTTGGAAAAGTTATTAACAGTTATTCCAGAAATTGAACCAATGATTGGCTTTGAACACAAGCACCCACACCACCACTTAGATGTTTGGGAACACACTTTGTGTGCTTTAAGTTTTTCGCCAAACAATTTTGATGTTAGGCTTACCTTGCTTTTGCACGACATTGGCAAACCACACTGCTTTCAAACTGATAATGAAATCAGGCATTTTAAAGGCCACCCCGAAAAATCTGCTAAAATTGCAAATTGCATTTTAACAAGGTTGGGTTTTGATAAAAATTATGTTGATTATATTTGTTATATGGTAAAAAACCACGACAATCCATTAACCGAAGAAGAAATAAATAAAAACAAAGCGCTATCAAAAACAATTTTTGAAGTTCAAAAGTGCGATGCCCTTGCTCACAATCCTTTAAAAAACAGAAAAAGATTAGAGTATGTGGAAAGATTAACCAACGTGTTTTCCGAATAAAAAATAACAACAAAAAACCCCCAATCGGGAGTTTTTTTAATATCTACCAAAATTCTCAAAATTGATTAACACAAAAACCATATTTTTATTTAAACTCAATTTCTGTTTAATGTTTTTATATTTTATGATATACTAAACATGAAAAAAGGAGTTAGATTATGGAATTAACACTTAACAACAAGCCATTAAAAATTAAAGCGTGGGAACAAGAATTTGAAAACAACGATTTAATTAAACTTTTAGAAACAAAATCTTTAGAAGAACAACTTGAAAATTTATATTTTACTCACACAAACAAAGTTTGGGAAGAAGATTATGGCGAAGAATTCAATAGCGAAAACAGTTTTGACAAAACTTTGAGTGAAGAAAAAGTTACTGCCGCGCTTGTTTATAACAACGTAATTGTGGCAGTTGAAGCCGAAGTTTATGGCAAACCTTTTGTTTTTGAACTAAACAAAAAAGTTAATGTTTACTATGCTTGTGACGAAGATGGCCCTTATTCAAAAACTGTTTGCGACTATGTTACATTAGAAACAAAATTAGAAAAATAAGTTTAAAAATAAAAAACACTTAAAAATTTAAGTGTTTTTTTATTTTTTAATCTTCGCAATCCAAAATATTTTTGCTACCTTGCGATTGTTCCCAGTCAGCAGCAAATGTTTCAACTGCATTGTTAATATAGTTAGTGTAATTAGCACAAACCATTTCACGCAACAAATCTGGTTGAATGGTTACAGCATCAGCACCTGCTTGCAAAGCGTTTGTAACTTGACCACCATGGTGGAAACTTGCAGCAAGTATTTTTGTTTTTTTGCCAAAGTAATTAATATTTTGTCTGAAACATGCAATGGTTGCCGAAGCATCAGAACCACGGCTTTGAATACGATTGTAATATGGTGCAATATAATCGGCACCAGCAGCAATTGCAACCAAGCCTTGCATTTTTGTGTAAATTGCAGTAGCAGTTATTTTAAACTTTTTAGCTTTCAAATATTTAATTGCCTTTAACCCTTCTTCGGTTACTGGAATTTTGATGTAAACATCTTTATCAATTTTTTCAACAATTTTTTCTGCCTCTTTAATCATTTCTTCGGCAGTTTGTGAAACAACTTGAATATGCAAACTTCTTTCTTTACCAATAATTTGGCGAATTTTTCTGAAATGTTCAAAAAAATTAATTTTTCCTTCTTTTTTAATTATTGTTGGATTGCTTGTAACACCCACATAAGGATAAATTTCAGCAAACTCTTGTATTGTTTCCAAATTAGCATTATCTAGCATTAATTCCATAATAATTTCCCCCAATCCGTAATATTCTAATTAACATACCACTCTAAAAATTTTAAGTCAACCATAAAACAGCTTATTTTGGTTTACCATCAAAATTAATTCGTTTTAACATTTTTAATAATTAAAAGGTTGTGTTAAAATGTTGTTATAAAACAAAAAGGGTTTATTGAAATGGCAAGAGACGTAAAATTTTGGAAAGAAGATGGTGCTTTTAAACTTAGGGTGTGTGGCGTAATAAAACACCAAAACAAATATTTGGTTAGCAACTGCGACAATTGTGAATTTTTTGGTTTCCCTGGTGGACACGTTACGCTGGGCGAAAACACCGACCAAGCCGTTTTGAGAGAAGTTAAAGAAGAAACTTTAATTGATGTTAAAATTTCAAAATTGCTTGCAATTGTTCAATTATTTTTTAACCGTGAAGATGGTAAACCTTTTCACGAAATATGCTACTACTACCTACTTGAGCCAATAAACCCTATAACCACCGAAAATTACAACTTGGAAGAAGACGACAACGGCGTTAAGCGTTACCATAATTTTTACTGGTTAACCTTAGAAGAATTTGAAAACATTGATATACGACCAGTTGAAATTAAAAATGTTTTAAAAAACAATTTAGAACGTCAACACATTATTCGTTATCAAAACTCTTTTTAAAAAAAAGACCAACATTTAAGTTGGTCTTTTTTTATTCTATATCTAATTTTTTGTTAGCAATAATAAGTTTGATTGCAAGATATGTTACAAATGTAATATTTAGAGCCCCCACAGCAACAGCAAGCCAAAAATGGAAAGCACCAAACACACAAACTTTAAGTAAACTTAAAATTAAGACAACAAGAAAGAAAACAACACTAATAACATTAATTACAAGCATTGCTATTGAACTAATTTTAAATGTTAAATCACATTGTTTCATTCCAATAAATATCTCCGTTTGTTATATCGCTTTCCGAAAAACAAATTGTTATGCCTTGGGTTATATCTATTTCGCCTTCTGTTACTGCACCATTATTAACAAGCGAACCTAAATGCTTGTTAACATTTGATTGATACATAACCAAATTATCCATCGCTTTAAAACAAAGAGCATAGTCGTTCCAAAAACCATATTCGATATAAGCAGAGCCCAAGCACAACCCAACAAAATATCTGTTTTCTTTGTAGCCATTTGTAAATGTTGCAAGTGAATAGCATGCAACCACATCGCCGTACAAATATCCACTAATACCACCTGCAAAAGAAAAACAATTTTCATCTTCGTTTGAAACATCAATGTTGCAATCTGAACCACAATTATCAATAACCGGAACAAGTGTTTTATCTTCTTTTTCTAAATAGGTTGAATGTGCCGTAATTCCACCAGCATAAATAACCGATGCTATTGAATTGGCCACAATATCACCTTTGTTCAAACACTTAAAAACATTTCCATAATTAAGTGATGAAATTCCAGCAACAAACACATTTGTTAAATTTTCAGGTTCGTTGTTTGTTGTGTTTGCAACTAACTCACCAAAATTTGCACAGTTGTTAATGTTTCCATAATTAGTCAAATTAATTCCGGCAACAGTTGGTGACCAACCAGCGTTTTTGCTTGTTTGGTTTATTTTTGATATGTTGTCACAATTTTCAATTGTTGCACCTTCGCTATTGGAAGCACAAATTCCACAAGCGTCAACTTCAACAGTTGCAACCATTCCATTATTTGAAAAATTGCAGTTTTTAACAGTTCCATTATTCTCACCAACCACACCAGAGAACATACATTCTCCGCCACCAACAGCTGTAACATTTGCGTTAAACTTAACATCACAATTTTCAACAGTGCCATTGTTTGTTACTGCAACTCCTGTAACATAAAAATTATAACTTGGAGAAGTGGTACACTTAACATTTAAACCTTGACTACTTAAATCAACATTTGAAATTGTTCCGTTATTTGTTCCAACAAACAAACTTAAACTTTGTTTTGATTCATTATTAATATTGCCATAAACAATGTTCAAATTTAAAATTGTTCCATTATTTGTTTGAATTGGCGTTTGCAAATAGTTTTCAAAAATTAATTTATGTCCGTTACCATCGAGTTTTCCATTAAACACCACATTTTTAAATTCGTTAGTTATAGTTATATCGTTTTCAAGGCTATACACCCCAGTTGTTTTTAAAGCATTATATAGTTGCATTTGATTGTAAACCTTAAACGGGCTAAAACCTACACCAAGCCCAGTAACAAAATATGCAGTTGAAAAAACTGAACTAACCACCATTAATGCAACAACACACAAACAAATTGCAAGTTTGTTATAAAATTTTTGTTGTTTTGAAATTCGTTTTGTTGTTATTTTTAAGCCAGTTTCAAAACATGTTACTGCCTGATTTTTAATTAAATAAATTACTTTTAAATTTTTGTTAATATTTTCTAAGGTATAATTATTTTTTAAATAAACTTTATAACACTTTTTAACTTTTCCATCATGCCCCAAAATTGCAAGCATTTCAAGTGGTGTTACAACACTTCCATCAACATAAAGCCTTAAACTTCTGCCTGCAACACCTTTAAATTTTTCATAAATTTCAAGTGGTTCAGCAGACGCTTTGTAATCTGTAAGTTTTAATAATCTATCTTTATGTTCGGCAATAATTTTTTTTGCGTTATATAAATAACACAAACTAAGAAGTGGAAATCTGCCCAATCGCAAATTTTCATGCCCCCTAATTAAACCAGAAAAAAGAACCAAGTTATCTAACTTGATGGCTTTTAAAATGTTAGCGTAGTCAACTTGTTCCATTTTCTGCTCCTTTAATTATTTTTTTGTTTTTACTTTTCTATCAGCAGCCCACTTATCTAAAATTGAATAAATATATTCCTGATTAACATCATTATTTTCAACAATCTTTTTTAACATTTCGTTGTTTATTTTATAAGTTTCAACAAGTTCAGCAATTCCACCTTGTTGATTTTTTACAACTTCCAACACATCTTCATTTTTGTTTTGAAGTTGTTCAAGTTTGTTATTACTTTCTTGCAACACATCGGCAACATCTTTGTTAATAAATTCGCTAACTTTTTGAACGCCAATGTTGTAGGTTTCCAAATTCTTTTCCAGCTGTTTAATGTTATAAGTTTTACGTTTGTCTTCAATAATAACATTTAGTTTTTCAATTTGAGTTTCGGCTTGTTTTTCAATGTTTTCAACAGCGCTAATTTTGTTTTCCAATTTTCCACACAAACCAACCAAACTGTTTACTGATTGCACATATCTTTCGGTTTTTGCAACAAACGCATCAACTTGGCTTGATAAAAGTTTAACCTTGTCGGCTTGACCAGAAAGTTCTTTATAAATTTTATCTAGTTTTGCTTGAACATTGCCATCGAAACTTGAATTAAGATTTTTAACATCTTCACCAATGCTTTCAAACGAAACAGAAAATTGTTTTAAACTTTGTTCTATTGGAGTTAATAAATTTCTATATTCCATAAATGTGGATATTAATTGTTTTAGTTCGTTGTTTTCCAATGTTATTTCCTTGCTTTTTTGAGGTTGTTTTTTATTGTTCCAAAACTTTCTTTTAGTTTTAACAAATCTTTTTGTGCTGTTTCTACAATAAAGTTTGATGCAACTTTATTATCTTTAACTTCCATAAAATATTTAACTATTTCAATATTTAAATCCTTGCTATCACCCTTTGAACAAGTGTCAACAAGTTCAATCAAAATTTTATCGCCCGACAATGCAAATTGATTTTTTGCTTCGTCAAGCAACCCATATTCCCAAAACTTTATGCCGGCTTCTTGATGTTTGCCATAACGCACAAAATTTTCGTTTACTTCAATTGTTCTAAGCACATTAATTCTTACGGCGTCATCTTTAATTTTGTTTGCAGCAAATTTTGCATTTTCAAATTGTTCAAGTTTTACAAACTCTTTAACACGTAACACAAGTTCAGTTTGCGAAAATTCTGCTTTTGCAATAATTTGGTTTAAAAGTTTTATTGCTTCTTGCGATGTTTGCTTTTTCAAATTATTGTTTACAAACATTGTAAATTGTTCTGGCAACAAATTTTCAAACACAATTAAATTTTGTTTTGCACGTGAAACGCCAACATAAAATAAGTTGTAATAATATCTATACACCGAATTTTCGTCGGCAAGTTTACGGTTAACTTTGTTTCGTTTTAACGTTTGCCATTTATCAAAATTTGAACTTAGCAGGTTGAACGTTACAATATTATTTCTCTCCAACCCTTTAATTTCGCTAACAGTTAAAACTTCTTGCGAATTTATAACCTTTTGAAGTTCATGTTTTTCTGCCAAACTTGAAACAACAAAAGTTAAATCTTCAAACCCACTATTTGAAATAAGTTTTAAAAATCCATTTTCAAACACATAAAGTGCATTTGATTCAATTCCATTATCAACACTTTGACCTTTTAACACAAAGTTGTGTGTTCCAAATTCCAATTTATTAACTTCGCCAAGCGCATCAATAATTTCAGTTATCTTTTTTGAATTACGATAGTTATGTTTAAGTTCTTTAACATTAACCAAATCTTTTTCGTACATCAAATTTTTTAAATATCCAAAATTAAAATACGATGGATTAATCATTTGCAAAGCATCACCAACACAAAACATTTTTAAACTGATGCTTTTAAACAAACACAAATTTGCTTGTGTGTAATCTTGCACCTCATCAATTATTGCAAGCGAATAAGTTAATTCTGGTTCAAAGTTTTCAAGCAACTTTTTTGAAGCAATGTTGTTATCAACCAAATTGTTTTGTTTTAAATGTTTTAAATAATCAACAGCAATTTGATAAATTGTTTCGCAATCTTGTTTTGAAAAACTTTGTTCACGTTTTAAAATATATTCTTCCATCGGCATAATTTCTGGCTTGGTTTCCAAATTATAAAAGCCACAAATCATACCATAAATTTCTTTATAAATAATCTCTTTTGAATAGGTTGAAAGTTTTGCAAAACACTTTTCAATTTGATGGTTTTGCAAACTAACAGAATAAGTGTTAACAAAATAATTCTCGTTAGCAAAATGCGTTTCGCCAAACTTTTGTTTATACAAATCTTCAATCAAAAAATAATCAACTTTGTTTTCCAAATAATAAATTATTTTTTCTAACTTTTCAAACACTTGGTTGTTATCATTTACAAAAAAATAAATTCCAAGTTTGTTTTCCAACGCTTTTTTGTGGTTGTCATCCATAAACACAACTTTACCACTTTTATATGCATTAAGCACTTGTTCCAAATCTTTTTTGTAAGCATCAACTTTTAGTTTTGTATCGTTAATTAAGCCCCTACTAAAAGTTGTGTACAACACTTTGCCACTATAATTTTTTGATGCAGTATAAATAATTTTGTCAATGCACAAATTTGTTTTCCCACTGCCTGCAACACCTTGAACCAAAATGTTTGAATCAATCGTTTCAACAACTTCTAATTGTTCTTTATTTAATTTTGGAAGATTTACACCCGACACATTTGAAATCAAATATAATTTGTTAAACTCTTTATTTTCAACAAAACTATTATGCTTTTTGACAATAACTCTAATGTTTTTGTTTTGTTTAATATATTCATCAATAATAACCGTGTTGTTTTGTTTGTTTAAATTTGTAACATATTCAAAGAACAAAACATCAAGTTTATTAAAATTTGAACCAACACTAGCACCAAATTTAAACAAAAATTTGTAAAGTTTATCAGCAGTTTCAACAGAAAAAACTAGGTTGGAATTTAATGTTTCGTTCTCTAAAATTTGAGAAGAATTTTGTAAAATTGTTTCGCAAAGTTTAGATAGTAAAACATCAATATTGGTAACATGACTTGTTTGTTTTATAAAGTTTTCGGTTTTATAAAATAAACTTTTGCTTGTTAAAACCACTTTTTGCGTATCAACATTTACTTGCAAGCAATTGTTTTTCATATTTCTCCTTTTAATATTTTATAAAATTTTTCCAGCTAAAAATTCTGTTAAATTTAATATTTGATTTTGTTTTTTTACTTGTTGTTTTTGATAACTATATTCTCTTACAA
>JAZRJQ010000146.1:0-2150 GCA_045645925.1 Clostridia bacterium
GTTTTTGATAATTCTAAGCCAATTTCGTTTAACCAATTGCTGTGCTTGTAAGGGCTAACTGAAAGGGTTGTTCCAAAAAAATCAAAGTTGTGTTGGTTTGCAAATTCGTGTGTGCCCACAAGGCGTTGTTCGTAGCATGCATAGCAACGGGCTCCACCTTCTTTTTGGGCTTCAAAGCCATCAATTTTTTTAACGTAATCAAAAAATGTTTTTGGCTCAAATGGTGGAACAACAATTTTTATTTTTCGTTCCAAAGTTTTGTTTATTTCGTTAATAAACTTTATTTGTTCGTTTAACCTTTTTTCATATTCACTAGTTGGGTGTAAACATGGATTGTAATAAAACACGGTTATGTCAAAAAAATCTTTAAGTCTGGTTATTACAGCAGTGGAGCATGGTCCACAACAACTATGCAGTAGAAGTGTTTGTGTGCCGTTAAAATCTTTTATTAAATTTTCCATTTCTAAGTTGTAGTTTGTCATATCAAAAGTAGTATAACAAATTTTTTTGCAAAGTTAAATAATTTTGGTTTTAAATACAAACAAAAAACGTGCATAACGCACGCTTTTTGTTTGTTATTAAATTAATTTGTTTAACGGTTTTTTCTTGCAACGTCTAGTTCAATAATTTTTTCACCAACGCTGTAAATTACAATTAACATAATTGTTAATACAACGCTAAAACCAATAACAATTGCAAATCTGCCCATAGCAAAATATGGTACTAACCAATCAACGCTCATGCTTGCATAAACAATAATGCCGGTAACAATACACAAAAATGTTAAACCAACAACAATTAAGCCAATTAAGAACTTAAAGTTGTGTTTTTTAGATGCAACAATATCAAAAATAATTGTTAAAATCAACAATATTGCCCAAATATAATAAACAACTTGTTGATACATTGCAACATCACGTTCAGACATTGAAATCATAAAAATAATAGCAAGTGCAATTGTTATAACAATAGTGCCGTAGTAAGCAATGTTAAGTAACGCTTTTTTGTTATCTGCTTCCATAAATCCCTCCCTTTTTGTTAGTTTTAGTGTGTTTAATTTAAAAGGTTATATTCTTAAATTTTGCAAATTATTATTTACAAATTTTGAGTTTTGTGGTAAATTCGACACGATTCTTAAAAATTTTTTATATTTAATTTGTTGCAAATAATGTAATTGGAGTATAATTTTTTTGTTATGTGGGAAGTAGTATTAGAAGCGTTCCTTGATTCGTTAAAAGTTTTTCCATTTTTAATTTTGTTATATATATTAATTGAAGTGGTTGAAGAAAGGGTTAGTACGTCAAAACAATTTTTAAAATATACCAATGGTAAATGTGCTACTGTGGTTGGAGCAGGACTTGGCTTAATTCCACAATGTGGTTTTTCAGTTGTAGCAAGCGACCTGTATGCAAAGCGTTACATAAAGTTGGGAACGATGCTTGCAATTTATATTGCAACAAGCGATGAGGCAGTTCCTATAATTTTATCCAACCCAGAAAAAGCTTATTTAATTTTTCCTATTCTATTAATAAAATTTGTTTTTGCAGTTATGGTGGGTTATGGTGTTGACTTAATTTATGCCTACATTTGTAAAAAGAAAACAATTGTTGAAATTGTTCCACCAGATCATGAACATGACCACCTAGAAGAAACACCAGAAGGTTGTTGTGGTCATCATGTTGAAGGTGAACGTAGCACGTTAAAAAAGTTTTTTGTTCACCCATTAATTCATAGTTTAAAAATATTAGCATACATATTTATTGTTAATTTGGTGTTGGGGTTAGTCATTTATTTTGTTGGGGAAGAAAGTGTTGTAAGTTTTATGCAAAGTGTAACATTTTTACAACCACTAATTGTGCCCCTTGTTGGTTTAATTCCAAACTGTGCCAGTTCGGTTTTGATAACACAAATGCTTGTGCTTGAAGGAATAACATTTGGTTCGGCAGTTGCAGGTCTTTGTGTTAATGCTGGAATTGGACTTGCCGTGTTGTTTAAACAAAACAAAAACACCAAACAAAACGCAGGTATTGTTGGCTTGTTGTATGGTGTTTCGGTTGTGCTAGGGTATGTTATAACCCTTTTGGAAGTTTTAATTTAAAAAACAAAAAAGTTTAGCGTTTGCTAAACTTTTTTATTTTTCAATACCTTTG
>JAZRJQ010000147.1:0-2238 GCA_045645925.1 Clostridia bacterium
TTTATTTTATTAAGTTTTACTTACTTATTTAATGTAAACTTTTTGTTTTAACTTTATTTTTTTTCGTTACCATTATTGTTTTTAACACTTAATGCTGAAACTATAAGTGGTACAGTTAAATCGGTAATAACTTCGTTTTTAGCAACAACTGGCAAGTTTTTGTCAGAAGGTTGGTTTTTTGTGATGATTTCTTCAAATTGATGTTTTAAATCATCTCTATTTTTTGGACTTGTTTCTAGGAATTTTTTAGGGTCGTATGTTGGTGAAATTATAATTTCGTCGTAATTGTTAAATGTGCGTTTATTGTTAATTAGGTTGCGCATTAGTCTTTCACGTGTGCTTTCAACACCTTCAAAATTGTGTGGTGGACGAACAGCGTTATTATATTGAACAATGTCGGCGTAAAACTTAACAACTTTCCAACTGTCAACATTAAACGAAATTCCTTGTGGGTCGTTATTCTTGTTTTCTTTTCCAATTCTAATTGATGTAACACCTTTTGAATTTGCATTTACACAATTTTGTTCGTTGTCATCAATTAGCAGTGGAATTCCAAATTGTTTGCAAAACAAGTGTTTGTTTTTGCAGCCCATAACAAGTTTGTCGTATGCAACGTTATGGTAATCCAAAAGTGCCAAAGTTGCATTTTTCATTGCTTTAATTTTTGCAGGTCTATTTGTAAGCAACACAATTTCGTGACCTTCTTTTTTCCACTGTGTTAATGTTTCAAGTGCACCTTCAAGTGCAGTAAATTTTTTTGCGTTTAACATTGGGAATATAAGCCTTAAAAAACTTTGGCTGGTTTTACCTTCTGGTGTTACAGTTTTGTAAGTTAAATTTTTTGCATCAGGTTTTCCAACTTTTTGAATTTTGTTTAAAACTTTATAAACTATTGAGTTACATGTAAATAATGTGTTATCTATATCAATTGCAATAATCATGGTTTTATTGTAGCACATAATTTAAAAAAAATAAATACCCAATTTTAAATTATTTTGCATATTAAACATGCTGTGATTGCACCTAACAAATTTGAGATTATTGCAACAGGTATGCCGTACGAAAATTTTTTAACTTTGGTTTGTGAAAAATAAACTGCTGTTATATAAAATATCGCTTCGCTACTGCCTGCAATTGCACAACCAGCACGTGCCAAATAACTGTCAACGCCATAGTTAATAAAAATATTTTCTAACACTGCCAAACTTCCACAACCGGTAAAAGGTTTTAACAAAATTAATTCAGTTAACTCGGTGGGTATTCCCAATATATTAAAAATTGGAGATAATAGTTTGCCCAAAATTGTGCTAAGCCCACTTACCGAAAAAAGTTCAACAGCAATAAAAATTGCAACAATGTATGGAAAACTTGTTAAAACTAAATCAAAACTTGATTTTGCACCATACACAAAACTTGAATAAGCGTTTTTGCGTTTATAAATTGAGTAAATTATTAATGCTATTATTAAAATTGGGATTAAATATGAACTAAACTGCATATCACTTAAACACTTTATTATCTACTAATATGTTATTTTCAGCATTTGTTTTTCTTTTTTTAAACTTTTCACAAATTTTACACAACACAACCCCTGAAAATGTGCTAACAAATGTTGCAATTAATGTGGGGAATATTATGTTGTTTGGGTCAACGCTGCCAGCTGCAACTCTTAAACCAATTACTGTTGTTGGCAAAATTTCTAAGCCGGTCGCATTTAAAATTAGTAGCATAATCATACTGCTGGTTGCAATGTTGCCACCTTTGTCCATGCCGTTAATTGCTTTTATGCCACTAGGAGTGCAAGCATTGCCCATTCCCAACAAATTTGATGTTATGTTTATTGCAATTTGGTTTTGAGTTTCGGCGTCGGTTTTGCCAAAAAGTTTGTTTATAAGTGGTGTTAAAAGTTTGCCAATTTTATGGTTTAAACCAGTGTCTTCCACAATTTTTAAAATCCCCAACCAGACAGCGTAAATTGCCCAAAGTTTTAAACTTAGTGCGATTGCTTTTTCCGAACCTGATAAAAGTGTTGAAAAGGCAATATCAACATTTTTAAAAAGCATTAATCCTAAGCCTAAAATTAAAAAACTAATCCACACAAAATTCATAATATTTTCCTTTATATGTTAAATATTATGATATTTAAGCGTTAAATATGCTTTTACAAAATTAAATTGGATTTACATTGTTTTAATTGTGTGCTAAAATTAAACGGTAAATTTAAATTTTAAGGATATG
>JAZRJQ010000148.1:0-9923 GCA_045645925.1 Clostridia bacterium
TTACTATTTAGATTATTCTAAAAAAAGGTTGGATAGGTACATAAACAAATTTAATAAATTGGTTGAAAATTATAAAACTGTGGAACTTCCACCTAACAATTTTAAGTAAAAATTATAGTGTTTTAAATAATAAAAAGTGGCTAAAACTAGCCACTTTTTGTTGTATTATTAAAATTATTTTTTCTTTTCTTTACGACGTTTGTCGTTAATTATGTTTAGTGCGTTTTCGTCAATTAAGGTTATTCCTTCTTCTTTGGCAATGTTTACCATTTGAGTTAATGCAGCCTTTAAGAATACACGTGGAATTTTTGTTAATTTTGCGCATGCTTCATCGGTAAATTTAACATCTGGGTCAATTCGTGATGCTGCATACATAACAGATTTTGGGTCGCCTTCTTTTGCTTGTATTTTTTCAGGATATGGTTTAACAAATTTGCTACACCAAAAGTTTGTGCTGTCTCTGTAACCATAATCAACAGGAACGGAAGGGAAGTTGTGTTTTGTTACACCATTTACAATTGAGTTGTGGTATTTTTCTTGCATTAAAATTTTATCAATTTTCAAAATGAAGTGTGCACCAAATTTGCTTGTAATTCCGTTAAAGTTTCTGTAAGGTGGTTCGTAACCTTCCAATTGTCCAGCCTTATCTTTGAAAGCTTCTTCTAAACTATCGTCCCATGTGCATTCAAAAACTTGGAAACTTTCTGCCACAATTTGTGGTCGGTCAGCACCTAGTTCGCTGTTAACAAGTGTAAACAAGCAGTTTTTCATTTTTTCGGCAGTTGTGTCGCCAGGGAAGCCAAGCCTTACTGCTTCTTTAAAATATTTACGTTTGTCTGGTATAAAATTTAGTGTGCATTTTTTTGTGCGAAGTAGGTTTTGTGCTGTGTTTGAACTATTTCTGCACTCCAAAATCATTGCGTAATAGTCTTTGCCAGCAATATAGTAAGGAAAGCATAGTGAATAAGCGCCCAAGTTTGTTTGGCCAGTTTCACTAACGGTGCTAACCAAAATAGTTGGCATAGGAAAAAATGATGATGTTTGATAAAAATTATCAACAATTCTAAGTTCTTTTAGTTTGTCCATTTTTATTCCACCTTTTTGTGTTTTGTTATTTATATTTTACGTTTTAAATATTAAAAGAGCAAACAAAAAAGGGTGAGCTTGTGTTTATTGCTGTGCAAAAAGTTTTGTTTAAAGCATAATTTTTAATAAATTTAACCTTAAAGTGCTAAAAAACTCTTTAAAACGTTAAAAAAATGGTAATTATTTTGTGTTTGTTTGACAATATTTTTCAAATTTATTAACATAATAAATGTAATACTAGGGGGAAAGTGTATGGATATTTTCACTGTTTTAAGAAAGAACGAACTAATTTTGGTTGATGATCCTTGTGAAAACAAGAAAACAAGAAAACTAATCAACCAATTAAATCATAATCTTGCTGACATTATGGATTTGCTAAATGATTTTGATCAATTTAAAGAAGATCAAATGGAAGGCGATTACAGACGTAAAGCTGTTATTGCAAAAACTTTGTTGCAACATTATATGGATTGGCAACCAATGGTTAAAGCTTATACAAGACTTGAAAAAGATGAAAGAGCAAAAGTTGACAGATTTTACACTGAAAAATCAAGAACATTAGCAATTTTAAACACTTTGTTAAAAGAATGTAAAACCATGCCGGTTGTTTCAGTTTACGATGTTTTTGATGGAAAGTATAAAAAATGTCCAGAAGGTCACCCAGTAATTGTTTTAGGTGAAAACAATACTGCAATTTTAAAAGAAATGATTGCTAACATCGAAATGAACATGCATGTTAAAGGTTGCTTGGAAGAAATTGATACAACAGCACTTTCAGTAAATTTTGTAAACGTTAACACAAACGTTGCTAACTGCAAACAAAAATTGCAAGAAATGTATGCTGATAATCAAGCAAAATACAACGAACTTCATGATTCTATTTTAAAAATGGAAGAAATTGGAAAACGTGCAGTAATATTCTCAACATACAAAGACAATATGATTGAAATTGGTGTTGGTCAAAAAGATATTGCTGCTTTTGAAAAAGGTTTGGCAAAAGAATATATTCCTTATAAAAAACAACTTAAAAAAGCATTCAACATTGAATTTGTTGAAATTAACGATTTGGTTGTTAACGAAGACTTGTTTGCAACTGCTGGCGAAAAAGGGTTTAAAGAAACATTTAAAACTTATAACGCAAGTGAAGTTAAATTTATTACCGACGAAGAAGTTGCTGCGGCTCAACCACAACCAAAGCCTGCTGGTTTCAACAAACTATCAAGCATTGATAAATTCTTAAACAAAACAGCACGTGCTGAGCAACCACAAGCAGAAACTGCTGATGTGGAAGTTCCTGAATATGTTGAACAACCAGCAATTCAAGAAGAAGTTGAACCACAACCAGAAGTTCAAGAAGAACAAAAAGGTGGCAGAAGAAAATCCAAATTTGGTAAATCTTTTGACCAAATTAGCGAAGACGAAGGCACAAACGAATAATAAAAACAAAAAGAACACTATTTTGTTAGTGTTCTTTTTTTGTTTAATTATCAAAAATTATTTTAAATAAGCCACAAATGCAGTTTTTTCATCAACCAAACCAACAACATATTCACCATTTTGGTTAGTGGTTGTTAGAACTTTTATTTGTTCACCCAATTTGCATTCGTTAACAAAGTTTATTTCAAAATGTTTAAATGTTTTGCTATGTGTTGCATTTAACACAAGGTTTGCATAATTTGTGTTGTTCATGTGTTGATTATGGTCTAGGTCGGAAAAAGAAACGGTGTGAACAAATTGATTTTCATAACTGTCGGTTGGCAACATGATTTTACTAAATTTATCGGTGTAGTTAACGTCTAAGCAATATTCACCAACATAGTTAACGTTTTCGGTGCGTTGTAAAGTACGATTAATAGTGCCAATAACACACCACTTGCTTGTGCCAACAATTAGTTGTTCTCCGTTTTCGCTTAAAATTTTGAAATCACGGTCGAAATCAATTCTGCCTTTTTGGTGTGGCCATGTTTCAACAACGACTGTTTGGTTTAGGTCTGGCATTTTTAAAATATCAAACTTAACACGGCTTAGCACCCAATACAAATTTTTTTCAAGCATGGTTTTAAATCCAACACCAATTTCTTCGGCGTGAATTGATGCAACATCTTGAAAAATGCTTAAAATGCTTTTTGGAGTTAAGTTGTCGTTTAAATCAAAATAACTGTTGTAAAGTGTTATTTTGGTTGAGTGCTTCATAATTGCCATAATTGGTTCTCCTTACAAGTTTTATTTAAAACTTTTTTTGTGGTGTTGTCAAACAATAAAATTAAAATATTGCAACAACATAAAAGTTAAATTTGACTTAATGTAGGCATATGTGTAAAATATAAACGTAAAAATTTTTAATTATTTAATAATTAAACAAAAATAAATATTAGAACACATACGTTTACATAGGAGACTTTATGACAGAACAAAACATTTACAAAACCCACAACTGTGGCGAACTTAGAATTGAAAACGTTGGTTCAACTGTTAGGCTTGCAGGCTGGGTTAATTCAATCAGAAAATTAGGTGGACTTAACTTTGTTACTTTGCGTGACCACTTTGGCGTAACACAATTACTTGTTCAAGACGAAACTTTACTTGCCGGTGTTAACAAAGAATGCACAATTACAGTGGAAGGAAAAGTTTTAGAACGTGAAAGTAAAAATGCAAAAATGGAAACCGGCGATATTGAAGTTGAAGTAACAAGCCTAAAAATTTTGGGTAAAAGCCAAAATGTGTTGCCGTTTGAAATTGCTGATGCACCAAACACAAAAGAAGAACTAAGATTAAAATATCGTTATCTTGATTTGCGTAATCCAAACACACACGAAGTTATTGTTAAAAGAGCAAAAATGTTAAACTTTGTTCGTAACAAATTAACCGATATGGGTTTTTTGGAAGTGCAAACTCCAATTCTAACTTCTTCTAGCCCAGAAGGTGCACGTGACTATATTGTTCCAACAATTAATGCACCAGGCGAATTTTATGCGTTGCCACAAGCGCCACAACAATTTAAGCAACTTTTAATGGTGTCTGGTTTTGATAAGTATTTTCAAATTGCACCTTGTTTCAGAAACGAAGCAGCACGTGCTGACCGTACAGCAGGTGAATTCTATCAAATTGATATGGAAATGAGTTTTGCAACACAAGAAGATGTTTTTAAAAATTGTGAAGAATTTGCAACATCTTTATTTAAAGAGTTTACAACCAAAAAAGTTTCAACAGCTCCTTTTACAAGAATTCCTTATAAAGAAGCAATTGAAAAATATTGTAGTGATAAACCAGATTTAAGAAATCCACTTGTTGTTCACGATGTAACATCAATTTTTGCTGATACCGAATTTGGTGCATTCCAAGGAAAGACAATTAAAGCAATTAGCGCAACTTGTCCAGACCAACCACGCAGATTTTACGATGACCTTGGCAAACTTATTGTAAGTTACGAAGGCAAAGGTTGTGCTTGGGTTAAATATACCGAAGAAGGATTTGCTGGTGGTATTGCAAAATTTGTAACCGAAGAAGTTGGTAAAAATTTGATTAAAGAATTTGATTTAAAAGTTGGCGATTCAATTTTCTTTATTGCTGATGAACGTGATATGGCAATCAAACTTACAAATGTTTTGCGTAACGAATTGGGTAATAAATTAAACTTGATTAACAAAGATGAAATTGCAATTTGTTGGATTGTTGATTTCCCATTCTTTGAAAAGAACGAAGAAACAGGAAATATTGATTTTGCACACAATCCATTTAGTATGCCACAAGGTGGTCTTGAAGCATTAGAAAATTCTGACCCATTCAGTGTTTTAGCATATCAGTTTGACCTTGTTATTAATGGCTACGAAACACTAAGTGGTGCAGTTAGAAACCACGACCAGGATTTAATGGTTAAAGCATTTGAACTTGCAGGTTATTCCGAAGACACAGTAAAACAAAAATTTGGTGCATTATATAACGCATTTAGTTATGGCGCACCACCACACGCAGGCTGTGCATTTGGTTTTGATAGATTGTTAATGCTTGCAACCGATAACGAAATTATTCGTGAAGTTATAGCATTCCCATTAAACAAAACTGGACGTGATATTTTAATGGGTGCTCCAAGTTTTGTAAGTGAACAACAACTAAAAGATGTTGGTATTAAACTTATTGAAAAGGAAAACAAATAATGGCAAAAGTTGATATTAAAAATTTGTATGAAAACACACCAAAAAATGCAACAACAATAACAGTTGCTGGTTGGGTTCGTTCGGTTAGAGATAACGGAAGTTTTGGGTTTATTGATTTAACAGATGGCACATATTTTAAAGGTGTTCAAATAGTTTTTGACAATAAGTTGAATAATTATGCCACAATTGCAAAGTTGAATGCAGGAACTTCGTTGATTGTGGAAGGTGAGTTTGTGTTAACTCCAAACAATAAACAACCATTTGAAATGCATGCAAATTCAGTTGAAGTTGTTAATGCAACCGATGCTGATTATCCTTTGCAAAAGAAACGTCATAGCATTGAATATTTGCGTGAAATTGCATATCTTAGACCACGCACAAATTTGTTCCAAGCAGTGTTCAGAATTAGAAGTGTTGCTGCTATGGCAATTCATATGTACTTCCAACAAAATGGTTATGTGTATGTTAACACTCCAATTATTACAACCACCGACTGTGAAGGTAGTGACCAAATGTTTAAGCTAACAACACTTGATTTAAACAACCTTCCAAAAACAGAAGATGGCAAAGTTGATTGGGGCGAAGATCTGTTTGGCAAAAAAGCATACATCACAGGTTCAGGACAATTGCATGGTGAAACCTTTGCTTTGGCGTTTAACAAAATTTACACATTTGGTCCAACACTTCGTACTGAAAATTCTAACACAAAAACTCATGCAAACGAATTTTGGATGATTGAACCTGAAATGGCTTTTTGTGATTTAGATGGACTTATGGACGTTGAAGAAGAAATGTTAAAATTTGTTGTAAACTATGTGCTACAAAACTGCAAATGCGAATTAGAATTTTTAGACAACTTTGTTCAAAAAGGATTGTTGGAAAAATTAACAAAATTGGTTAACTCAAACTTTACAAGAATTGACCATAAAGAAGTTATTGATATTTTAAAACAAGCAAAAGTTAAATGGGAATTCGAGCCAGAGTATGGTGCCGACATTGCCAAAGAACACGAAAAATATATAACCGAATATTTTAACGGCCCAGTGTTTATTAAAAACTGGCCAAAAGATATTAAGGCATATTATATGAAACTTAACCCAGACGGCGAAACTGTTGCAGCAGTTGACTTGGAAGTTCCTGGTGCGGGCGAACTTATGGGTGGAAGCCAACGTGAAGAAGATTACCAAAAAATTTGTGAACGCTGCGATCAACTAGGCGTTGATAAAAACAAAATTGATTGGTACTTAAATTTGCGTAGATTTGGCAGTTGTGTTCACTCAGGTTTTGGTATGGGCTTTGAAAGACTTATTATGTACCTAACAGGTGTTGAAAACATCCGTGATGCAATTCCGTTCCCACGTACACCAAAAAATTGTGATTATTAAAAAATAAAAAAAGTGGCAATCGCCACTTTTTTGTTTTTAATTATTTAAAAATTAATTCGCTAACACTTTTATCATTAACAACTTTAAGTTTGAAATTTCTGTTTTTAATGTAGTAACAAGTAAATGCAATAAACACGCCACTAAACATAAATGATATAAAGGAAGAACTTGGTTCAATAAACACTGTTGCAAACAAAACAACAAAAGGCAACATTATGTAAAACAAAATTCTTAAAAATTTACGTTCTAAATGGTTTATCATAACAGTTATTATTATTGATAAAATTATTGCCACAAAAAACGCAATAAACCTAACACAAGTGGTTGTACCATTAAAAGTGTTGCCGTCAGCACCAAAATCAATTAATGAAATCAAACAAGGAACAAGCAAAAATGAGATTGTGCAAAGTAGAACATTTATAAAAATTACTTTGTTTAATTTAACCTTTTTAGCATTAGTGTCTTTTACTTTTTTCAATCTTACAAAAGTGTTGTAATGTTTAAGGTCTTTATCCAAATTGTTTGCTTTTAAATATGGTGAAACATAGTTTTTAACCAAATCGTTTGTTTCAAGTAAGGTGTTTAATTTATTTAAAAATTCGCTGTTCAAATCAAGGGCTTGTTTATTTTTTGTAAACAATCCAAACAATGACTTTGGTTTTTTAATTTCGATGTATTTGTTTATGTAACTTTCAATAAGGTTGGCATATTCGTTTGCACCAATTTTTCTAAAACTTTCGGTGGTTAACAAATTTATGTGCTCAAAATAACGGTCGTCAAAAGTTGCACCAATGGTGTCTTTTAAAAACACAGCAACTTCCAAAATTGGAATTTGTTCGTCTGTTATTGTGCCTTCATTTTTTAAACCTTGATACATTTCTGCAAGTTTTACTAAATCCTCAAAAGTCATAATTTTTCTCCTACAACTTGTTATAATTTTATGGTACATAAATTTTATTTTTGTGTCTAGCAAAACAAAAAGGTTCAACATCTGTTTTTTGTTTTGAACCTTTTTTATTACTATTTTTTATTTTGCAAATTCTTTAACCAATTCAACCAAAATTTGAACAATTTTTTCCATATCTTCTAGGCAAACATATTCATGCACGCCGTGCAAATTGTGTCCACCTGCGCAAAGGTTAGGGCATGGCAAACCGTTGTGTGATAGTTCAGCACCATCTGTTCCACCACGTATTGGAGTTACAAGTGGTTTTACTCCAACATTTTTCATGGCTGTTTTTGCTTTTTCAATAACATGTGGAAATTTGTCAAGAACAGTTTTCATGTTAAAGTAGGAATAAAGCATTGTTGTGGTTATGCAATTATTGTACTTTTGATTTAAGTTGTTGATTATATCGTTTAAAACTTGTTTTCTTTTTTCAAAGTTGTTTAGGTCGAAATCTCTAATCAAAAACTTCATTGTTGTGTGTGCAACGTCACCACTTATGTTGTCTAAATGGTAAAACCCTTCGTAGCCTTCGGTGTTTTCTGGGCGTTCTTTTGGTAGTGCATTAATTATTTCGTTTGCAACCATGGTTGAGTTTACCATAACGTTTTTTGCCGATCCTGTGTGAACCGAAATTCCTTTAATGTTTATTCTTATTGAACAAGCATTGAAATTTTCGTAAGATAGTTCGCCCAATTCTTCGCCATCAACTGTGTAGGCAAAATCGGCTTTAAATTTTTCTAAATTAAAATGTTTTGTGCCTTCGCCAATTTCTTCGTCGGGTGTAAATGAAATGTAAATATCGCCATGTTCAACATTTGATGTTTTTAATATTTCAAGCATTTCCATAATTTCGGCAATTCCGGCTTTGTCGTCTGCACCCAACAATGTTGTTCCGTCGGTGGTAATTAATGTTTTTCCTTTGTGCTTTTTAAGGTCAGGGAACAATTTAACATCTAAAATTTCAGTTTCGTTAAGTTTAACGTTTTTACCATTGTAGTTTTTTATTATTTGTGCATTAACATTAACGTCACTTGCGTTTTCCGATGTGTCCATGTGGGCAATAAATCCAATTTTAGGTAAATCAGGATTACCCTTTAAAAGTGCGTAAACGTAGCAATGTTCTTCGTCTAAAAACACTTCGTCTAGGTTTAATTCGGTTAATTCCTGAACCAAAAGTTTGGCTAGTTTCCATTGGTTTAGGGTGCTTGGGCTGGTGCCAGTGCTTGAATTTGAGTTTGTAGGAATTGATATGTATTTTAAAAATTTGTTTAAAACGCTCATAAGTTGCTCTCCGTTATTTTTGCATTAATATATTTTATACACAAACTTTATTTTTTGACAAACATAAATTTTATGTTTTATTCTAAATTTATAAATCTATTTAATAAATAAAAAACCGAAAGAATTTCCTTTCGGTTTTTTGTTTAATTTATGTTTTATTTTAATTAAAATGAAGGGTACATTTCGTGTTGTTCAAATTTGGCATTGCCAGCACTTTCAGGGGCTCCATCAACACCTTTTTTAACAAGTGTAACTCTTTTAACATATGTATAGTCAGAACTATGTGAAGCACTATAACCCATTGAAAAACTGGATTGAACACTACCGTCAAAAAAGAATGCATAATAAGAATATTCATCATGTTTGTCCTTGCTTTCTATTGTAAATACAACTCCTTTAAATTCATTGTCATAGTAAAGCAAAGCTTCATGGTCTTTTTTAGGGTCTATTTCTGAATATCTAACAAAATCGTAAGAGTCGTCACTGTCTTCAACACGGTCGTCATCGCTGTTATCATAAGTTGTTCTTCTACTACATTCAATTTTTAACAGATAGCCTTCTAAAGATTTTGCTAGTTCATCTAAGTCGTATTCGGAAACACGGGTAAAACCTCTGTCAACTTTAAACCACCCCTCAGGTGTAAAACATCCACTTTTAACATTGATTTTTGGGTTTTTGTATCCATAGTCTGTCATGATTCTTCTCCTTAATTTTAATTTAAAATGTGCTTTAAAAAATCTATTTTGCCGTTATGTAATTTTACACAATTTTTTAAATTTGCCTTATAAGTAACAATAAAGAGCAAAAAAGATATTTTTAATAGTTTGTCGGTTTTGGCTGGGGTGGTAGGATTTGAACCCACGAATGGAAGAGTCAGAATCTTCTGCCTTAGCCACTTGGCTACACCCCAATATGTTAAATTGCATACAAATTTATATACACTTTAAGTATACTCTTTTTGGGGGTATGTTCAAACAAATTTTTTGTTTCAAACAAACAAAGTTGTAACATAACTTAAAATTTATTTTGTCAAATTTTGAAATTATACTAAAATTAATGTGTATAAAA
>JAZRJQ010000149.1:0-4683 GCA_045645925.1 Clostridia bacterium
AATTAAAAATTTTTTAAAAACAAAAAAGGAACAAACTATTATATTTGTTCCTTTTTTTAATTATTTTATTCTTCCATTGTCGGTTTTTACAATTTCTAATTTTGTTTTTACAGCAACTTCTTGTTTTTTCTTGATTGCAACTTCGTTTTTCTTTTTTAATGCAACTTCCATTTTTTGTTTTAATGTTAAAGGTTTTTCTTTAACTGGAACAAGAGAGTAGGTAGGTTTAACTATTAAATCGTAACTTGGTCTAACAATAATGTTAGCATCAATAGATTTAACAGCAGGAAGTTTAAGTTCCATTTGCATAACATAAGGTAAAATTTGTTGAAGGTTGTAAACTTTTTCAATTCCATGATGCCATTTTGTTTTGTCGGTGTGGTCGGTTCCTTTTGGATTAATGCAAATTGTTTTGCAACCTGATAAATGTGCCCATTCGTCGTTATCGCCATTGCCAACAAAGCAAATGTTGTAAGGGCTCATGCCAGTTTTTTCTTTAAATTCATTAATAAAGCGTGCTTTACCTTCAAAATCGTAGTTGGTGTCAATAATTCCACGATAGTTGCCTTCTTTATCAAAAACAATTTTATTGGCAGCAATTGAGTCAACATAATCGCTTAGGTGGTTTCTCTTTAAAAATTCATCAATAACAGTGTCAAAGTTACCACTTACAATGTGAATTTGATATCCACGTGCTTTCAGGGTTTTAAATGTTTCTTTTGCGCCCATAATTGGTTGAATGTTAACATTTTTAATTATTTCGTAGAATTTTTCTTCGGTTAATCCTTTTTTAGCCCATTCTTCACCGGTTAGGTCGCACCATTCTTTGTGTGTTATTTTTTTATCTAAAAAGGCTTTAAACAATTCAAAATAGCGTGAGTCTTTACTGGTGTCTAAACCCAAGCTTTTCCAAACTTCTGTCCAAACATTTTGGCATTTAGAAGTTATTGTTCCATCAAAGTCAAACATAATTGCAGGCATGTTTTAAAACCTCCTAATTTATGATTATTCTTAAATATTTTAGCATAATTGACGTGTTTGCACAATACCTAATTTGTTATGTATATGCAAAAATTTTTAAATTTATTAAAAAACAAACCTTAGAAGGTTTGTTCTTTTTTTGTTAATTTAAAATATAGGGTAATAATTCTGTTAGATTTTTTACATTTTCAATTTTGTTGTGCCATATTGATTTGTTTGAAACAGTTTCGGTGTCGGGGTTTATGCAAATTGTTTTGCAGCCTGATAAATGAGCCCATTGGTCGTTGTCACCATTTCCAACAAAACAAATATCTGTTGGGTTAATATTGTTTTTTGAACAATATTCTTCAATAAATTTTGCTTTACCTTCGTAATCGTAATTTGTTCCAACAATTTTTGAAATTATGTTGTTTTCATCAAATTCTAAATTGTTGGCGTTAATTGAATCAAATAATGCTATTTTTTCACCTAATGCATGTTTAATTACGTCGGTAAAGTTGCCACTAACAATGTGTAGTGATAAGTTCTTATTTTTTAATTCCTTCAAAAATTCTTCTAAACCATCAACAAAAACCATATTTTCTGCAATTTCATAAAAATCGGTCTTTTTTAATTTGCCTTTTCTGTAATATAAACAGGTTTGGTTACACCATTCTTGATAGGTTGTAACTTTGTTTAAATAATCTTTCATTTGTTGTTTGTATACACTATTTTCACTAACTGTGTCGTAGCCAAGCATTGTCCAAATTTTTTTCCAAGTGTTTACACCTTTGTGGGTTAGGGTTCCATCAAAATCAAAAATAACTGCCTTCATGTTTCACCTTAACAATTGTATTTTCTTATTTAATAATATTGATTTTATGATAAAAAACTTAATTAGTAAAGGATTTTTGCTGGTAGATATAAAATATAGGATTGTCAAGAAAACATTTTAAAGTTACTTTTATTTTGTGTACGCTTTTTTGTACACATGCTTTGCTATTATTAAGTTAACGAAAATTTGCAGAGGTGTTTGTATGGAAAAAAGCAGAAAACAAGAGTTGTATGAATATTTTATGGAAATGTTTAATGAATGTGATAGTGTAAGTATAAGCAAAATTCAGCGTTTTTTAAATTTTGGTTACCCACGTGCAAAACAGTTGTTAAGCGATTTAGTTAAAGAAAACTTAGTGAAATGTGAAGATTGTGGCTATGTGTTTGTTTGTTCTTTAAAAGATTGTGCTCATTTTGCAACTTCATATTTTTTTGGTAGGTAAGCTATGAAAACAAAAGTTTATAAGTTTACTGATAATGTTAATTTGTTGCTTTCAAAAAAAATTGATTTAATGCAATTTGTTGAACGAGAACTTTTTACGGATGTTGAGTTTTTAAATGTTTTAGATAAAACAATTTCGCCTTCCAACACCAGTTTGGTTGATAAAACAAAACAACAGTTGTTTGATGATTTTGTTTACTATATGCATAATGGTGCTAGGAGTTATATTTTAAAAATAATAGTTTTGAAACACATTGCAAATAAAATGTGCAAAAATTACGAATTTTTAACCGAAGATCCGTATTGGTTGGATGTTGTAAGCAAACTATCTTAAAATGCTGATAAATAAAATAAAGTTGTTCATTTTCTTAGGTGAACAACTTGTTTTAATGTTACAATTATTTTAGTTAAGGAGATGATGAAATGGCACAACCAAACAACAAAAAATTATCAATACTTTACATTTTAGATGTGTTAAAAAATTATAGTGATGAAAATCATTTGTTAACCCAATCTGACATTGCTAAAAAAATATACACTTTGTATGGAATGGAGCTAGAACGTAAATCAATTAGTGCTAACATTGAAAGTTTGATTGATTATGGTTACGACATTGTTAAAACAGCAAATGGTTGCTTTTTAACCAGTGCTGAATTTGAGCCTAGCGAAATTTCGTTTTTGATTGATGCTGTTTTTTCAAGTAAAAGCATAGATAGTAAACACTCTAAAACATTAACAAACAAACTTTCAAAGTTTTTAAGTGTTTATAAACGTAAACAGTATAACTATATTTATAAAGCAGACGAAATTTACAGAACAAACAACAAACAATTGTTTTACACAATTGATGTTTTAAATCAGGCAATTGCTGAAAATAAAAAAGTTCAGTTTAATTATAATAGAGTTTATTTTGATAAAGATGTTGAAAAACATAAAGCAAGTAAACCTTATGTTGTTAATCCATATTTTTTAATTAATAGTCAGGGCAGATATTATCTTGTTTGCAACTATGATTACTTTAACGAAATTGCAAACTATAAACTTGAACTTATAACAAATGTAAAAATTTTAGATGAACCAATAAAACCTGTTACAAAACTTAAAGGTTGTGAAAATGGTTTTGATATTGCAAAATATGTTAACGAAAATATTTATATGTACAACAGCGATCCTGTAACAGTTGTTTTAAAAATTGAAAACGACTATGCTGTAAATTATGTACAAGAATGGTTTGGTGGTAATGTTGAATTTTTTAAAAAGGAAAACGTAATGTTTGCCAGAATAAAAACCAATGAACAATCAATAGTTTATTGGTGTTTGCAATATGGTGCAAGTGTAGAACTTGTTGAACCAAAATATGTTAGAGAAAAGTTAAAAGAAGTAACACAAAAAATTGCTAATAAGTATGCTTAGGAGTATTACTATGCAAAAATGTAAATTAACCCTAAATAAAGGTTATTTATTTAATGATTTTGATTCTAAAATAAATATGTTTTCGCTGGTGTTTAATTGTGATGATTATAACAAAAACGATTGTGTATTTAAACCAAATCAAAGGTATAAATCGTGGGAACATGTAAGGCAAGAATTTTATGAATTCTATATAAACAATGTAAAAGAAAATAAAAAATCAATCACATTAAATGATAAAAAACATCTTGCATTACACTTGGCATTTTATTTGGCAAGTTGGGGAATGTATAGGGGTTCATCGTTTTTGTTGCAAAACGATTACTTAATTCATTTGCCAATTGTTGAAGAAATATTAAATGTTAAATATGATGTTTTGTGGAATTATAATCCATGTGACATTATTGAAACAGAACAAGTTGTAAATTTGTTGTTTGGTACAGATTGTGAAATTGGCTTAGTTAAAAAAATTAAAAATCATTATTTGTTTTATAAAAAGTCTTCTGCTGTTTTATATGATGAAAATGATGATAGTTTTGTTGATGATAATTTGCAAACAACTTCTAATGAATTGTCTGAAATTTTGGTAACAAAAATTATTATGGGAACTTTTGGCTGTTTGCCAGCATATGATAGATTTTTTATTTCTGGTTTAAAAGATAAAGGTGTAAAAAGTAAACTTTCCAAACAAAATTTTTTAGAGTTGATTGATGTGGTTAATAATAATTTTATTTCTCAAATCAATCAATTTAAAATCAAAAAAGAATTTCGAAATTATACTTATATGAAATTTGTTGATATGTACTTTTGGGAACATGGCTACGAACTTGATGTTAAAAGTTGGTTTTATGATGTAGATAAAAATACTAGGGTAAATAAGGTTGAAAAACTTTTACAAAACAACAAAACAAAAACTAGAACGATTAAAAAAATTAATGCTATTAAATTAAGATTTGAACGTGATAACAAAGAAGATAGATGTGATTTGCAAAATGATATTATTGATTTATGTGATAAATTTTTAAGTAAATAAAACA
>JAZRJQ010000150.1:0-9057 GCA_045645925.1 Clostridia bacterium
TGTGGAAGTGCCTTGTCTTCCTAAGACCGCTTGGCCTCCGACTTTACAAAAAATGTGCCAGAATTGTTGGTGACGTTATTGGTAAATATCACCCACACGGCGATACTGCTGTGTATGATGCATTGGTTCGTTTGGCACAAGATTTTACAATTAATGCACCACTTGTTGATGGTCACGGAAACTTTGGTTCTGTTGACGGCGACCCACCAGCAGCAATGCGTTACACCGAAGCAAAACTAAGCAAAGTTGCAGCAGAAATGCTTGCTGATATTGATAAGAACACAGTTGACTTTGTTCCAAACTTTGATGAAAGCGAAGTTCAACCAAGTGTGTTACCTGCACGTTTTCCAAACCTACTTGTTAATGGTAGCGATGGTATTGCAGTTGGTATGGCAACAAACATTCCACCACACAACTTGGCAGAAGTTATTGATGGAGTTTGTGCTTTAATTGAAAATCCAGAAATTGAAATTGATGATTTAATTAAAATTATTCAAGCACCAGACTTCCCAACAAAAGGTATTATTTTGGGTCGTAGTGGAATCCGTCAAGCATACAGAACAGGTAAAGGAACTTTCTATATTCGTGGTCGTGCCGAAATTGAAGAATATAACAACGGCAACCGTCAACGTATTGTTATTACTGAAATTCCATATCAAGTTAACAAATCAAAACTTATTATGCAAATTGCAGATATGGTTAAAAACAAACGCTTGGAAGGTATTAGCGATATTAAAGAAGAAAGTGACAGAACTGGTTTGCGTATTGTTATTGAAGTTAAACGTGATGCAAACGCACAAGTTGTGTTAAACTCACTTTACAAACACACACAACTTCAAGTAAGTTTTGGTGTTATAAACCTTGCACTTGTTAACAGTGTTCCAAAAATTTTAAATTTAAAAGAAATTTTACAACACTACTTAGCATTCCAAGAAGAAGTTATAACACGTAGAACAGAGTTTGACCTTGACAAAGCAAAAGCCAAAGAACACATTTTGGAAGGTTTGGTTATTGCACAAGCAAACATTGATGAAGTTATTAAAACAATTAAAGAAAGTATTGATAAAAACGATGCACAAGCAAAACTTATGGAAAAATTCTTGTTAACCGAAAAACAAGCAATTGCAATTTTGGAAATGAGATTGCAACGTTTAACAGGTTTGGAAGTTGAAAAACTAAAACAAGATTTAGCCGAAGTTCAAGCATTGATTACCGAACTTCAAAGCATTTTAACAAATAAAGACAAATTGCTTAACATTATTAAAACCGACTTACTAACAATCAAACAAAAATTTGGTGAACCACGTAAATCTGAAATCAGTTACGATTTTGATGGTGATATTAACATTGAAGATTTGATTGAAGAACAAGAAGTTGTTATTAGCTTAACACATGGTGGTTACGTAAAACGTATGCCTGTTAGCGAATATAAGAGCCAACACCGTGGTGGAAAAGGTATTATTGCACACACCACAAAAGAAGAAGATTTTGTAGAAAACATTTTCACAACTTCAACTCATGACGACTTGTTGTGTTTCAGTAACTTTGGTAGAGTTTACAGAATTAAAGCCTACGAAGTTCCGGAAGCACCACGTACAAGTAAAGGTCGTGCAATTGTTAACTTATTGCAAATTGAAAACGAAGAACGTATAACAACAATTATTCCAGTTAAGAAAAACACAACTGGCTACCTTGTTATGGCAACCAGAAAAGGTTTAATTAAGAAAACTAACATTACCGAATTTGAAAGCATACGTAAAAGTGGTAAAATTGCAATCAAACTTACTGAAAACGACGAATTAATTTCAGTTTACATCACAAATGGTAACAACGAAATTATTATTGCAAGTTCAGAAGGTAAATGTATTAGATTTAACGAACAAGCCGTAAGAATTATGGGTCGTGACACACAAGGTGTTAAATCAATTGATTTAAGCGACGACGAATTTGTTGTTGATATGAGCGTTATTATTCCAGATGCTTACATGTTAACAATTTCACAAAAAGGTTATGGTAAACGTTCTAGCCAAGAAGATTACCGTGTTCAAGGCAGAGCAGGAAAAGGTATTAAAGCAGGTGTGTTCAACGAACAAACCGGTAACCTAGTTAACTTAAAACAAGTAACCGACTTTGATGATGTTATGATGATTGCCGACGATGGCACAATTATAAGGGTTAAGGCAAGCGAAATTTCAATTATTGGACGTAACACAAAAGGTGTTAGAGTTATGAAACTTAACGAACAAGCAAACATTGTTTGTGTTGCCGTTACACCAAGTGAAGAAGCCGAAGAAAAATTAGCAGAAAGTTTGCCAGAAACACCTGTAACACCTATGGCAATTTCAAGCGACGCTATGTTAGATAGCGAAGTTTCAACCGAAGAAGTTGAAACAACTGATGAAGAAATTTAATTATTTTTGTATGGTTTTCCTTAAACCCAACAGAAATATTAAATTTGAAACTTAAAGTTTCCCTATACTTTAAGTGGATTAAAAAACGTAACTGTGTTCCGTCTCATAGCGCAGTTACGTTTTTTGTTTGCAAACAATAAAAGTTAGTGTTGTTTTTATTTTTGTTTTGATTTTAAGTTGGTGTATAATCAACTTAAATTAACTAAGGAAAATTTTTTATGATACTTGAAACTTACACACAGGTTAACACAAATTTTTTTTATAGCAGAAAAAATATTGAATTTGATGAGTTTAATACATTAAACAAAGTAAGTATTAATCCTAAAAAATTAAATCAAAACAAATTTGATTCAATGCTAGAATATTTAATTTTTAACGAAGGATTTATAACAAAAGTTGAAACCAACAGGGGCAATTTTGTTTTTTATGGTGTAACACACGATTTTGAAGTGGAAAAATTAAAAGAACGTATGAAAACCTATTCGCAGCACAGCGAATTGTTTTATTTTAATTGTGTTGATTATTTTAGTTATGCCTTTTTCTGTGTTGCAAACAACGGCAATGTTGAAAGATTGATTCGTTACAACAGCGAAGCTGCTGACGATGAAGAAGTTGTTTATTTGTGTGGAAAAGCTCACAAATGGGAAAATACATTTGCTGGTGGAAAGTTTACAAAACGAAAACTTGAAGATTGCGAACAAGATTTTGGCTACTACGAATTGGGTTTGATGGTGGGATATTATCTTCCTTTTGTTAAAACTGACGAAAGTGAAATTTTAAATATTACAGTTTATTCAAGTAACCAACACCTAGCCGAAATTGTTAAAAACTTGGTAAAGGGTAAACCACAAAAATATTATGGCGAAATTTCAAAACAAGATGAAGCCGAAATTTTTAAAATGCTGTTAAAAAATGATGTAAGAATCACATCAAACGACTTCATGCTTGATAGTAATGGTATAAAAGCCTACAACTACATTATTTCTTCAACAAACCTAGATGTTGATATTTCGCAAATGACAATGGTTTCAGGTAGTACTTTAAAAACACTTAATTACAATTCGTTAAATAAAGAAACTTTTTATGAATTATTTGTAAATATTATAAGAAGTTGTAAAGAAGCAAAACTAAAACCGTTTAGTGAAGTTAGACCACTATTAAAAAGTTTACCATTGCAAGATGGTCACAGATTGTGCCAAGTTTTGTGCGAATTTAATTTTGTTAGCAAAACCTATCAACTATATTTTGGAACAGGCAGAATTTACGATGCTGACAAAGGTGAATATTTAGATTTTGGTAAAAAGATTTTTAAAGTGGGTACAAAGTTTGACCACAAAACAAGCGACAAAATTTTTAAACACATTAACCGTTTTGCTAAGGATTATTATAGAAAAAACAAAAAGAAAAACTAATTAATGGTTTAATTAACTTAACAAAACAAAAAATAAAGGTTAAACTAAATTTAATTACGTATGAAAAAGGAAAAATTATGAATAAACAATATTACGATTTTGCAGTAAAAATGTGTAAACACGCAAAAAAAGTTATGCTTAAATATTTTACACCAAACAATGGTGGATACTATAAAGAAGACCACACAATTGTTACAAAAGCCGACAACGAAATTAATGAATATTTGATTAAACAAGTAAAAAAACATTTTCCAACCCACTCAGTTGATGGTGAAGAATGTGATTATGAAGGTAAAAGCAAATATGTTTGGATTTGTGACCCTGTTGATGGTACAGCAATGTATGCACGCCAATTTCCAGTTGCAGTGTTTTCGTTAGCGTTGGTTGTTGATGGTGACCCAGAATTTGGTGTTATTTTAGACCCTTTCACAAATAAAATGTTTTATGCAGCAAAAGGTGAAGGTGCTTTCATTAACGGAAAACCAATTCATGTGAATCAAGTTGGTTGGGAAAAAATGAAAACAATTGGACAAGCAGATGTTTGGCCAGCAGCAAGTTGGGATATTATTGGTTGCATTAAAAAACTATATCAAATAAGTTACCCTGTTTCCATTGGTTCAATTGCGCATGCATGTGCGCTGGTGTCTTCTGGTGATTTTGCTTATGCAATTTTCCCTGGAACAAAAGAAAAACATTGCGACGTTGCAGCAGCAAAAATTATTGTTGAAGAAGCAGGTGGAAAAGTTACTGACTTTGATGGCAACCCACAACGCTACGACACACACATTAACGGTGTTGTTATGACAAATGGAGTTTTGCATGATGACATTATAAAACTTATTAAAAAGTATGCAAAAAAACGTGACGAAGAAGTTGCATCAAACTAAACATTAAAATAGTAATAAAAATTAATTGCAAACATTGTTTGCAATTTTTTTTGTTGTATATTAAACTAAAAATGCATTAAAAATATTTATGGTGAAAACTTGGTAGAATTAAAAAAGGAAAACATTTCCGAAATAGTAAACTTAATAAAACAAGAAAAAGTTGTGGCACTTCCTACCGACACAATTTATGGTTTTTCATGTTTGCCAACAAGCAACAAAGCAGTAAAAAAATTGTGTGAACTAAAAAAATGTTCCGACGAAAAATTATTCATAATTCTTGTTTCAAAAAATTATGATTTAAACAATTTGGCAGTGTTAAACGAAGATGTTAAAAATTTTATTTCAAACAACACTCCAAACCCAGTAACCATGATTTTGCAAAAAAATAAAAACTTAAAACTTGCAAAAAATTTTTATGCGCCAACAATTGCAATCCGTGTTCCAGATAACGAATTTTTGCAACAAATTTTAAGCGAAGTTGGGTTTATGATTTCAACTTCTTGCAATGTTCATGGGCAAGCAAATTTAACAAATTTTAAGGATATTAAAAACACTTTTTCAAATCTTGATGCAATTGTTGAATGTAATTTGGTTAACTATAATTCAAGTTCAACCATTGTTGACTTAACAACAAAGGATTTTAAAATTTTACGTCAAGGCAACTATGTTGTAAAATAAGCGTATAGTTTTTGACAATAAAGTGTTGCTTTGTGTTGTAAAATTAAACTTTTATTGTTTTGTTTTAAAAATTAATTAACAAATATAATTTAAAATTTTAGGAGATAAAATAAAAATGTATTTAAGACCACACGTTGTTTTTAAGGTTAAAAACTTAGATGACACAATTGATATTATAACAAGTTTTTTTGAACATGATTACACACTTGATGGTAGGTTTCAACAAAACTTAGCAAAACATTTTGGTTTTGAAAGTGCTAGTTTAAACGGACTTGATTGGGAACAAAAACGTGAAATTATTGCTGAACGTGTTACACCAATCCATGAGCAAAATTTGGAAAGTATGGAAGAAAAAGTTAAGGAATTTCAAACATGTTGGAACGATAATGCAGGCATGATTTGCAGTGAACTTGAACGTGTTTTCAGAATTAATTTTAAAGGTATTCAACAATACACAGCCGAAATTAATGTTAACCCAGTGTGCCCACGTTTTTTAAACGAACGCAGTTTTGATGTTAACTTTAACACAACAAAAGAACATGCGTTGCAAACTTGCATTCACGAACTTATACATTTTTGTTGGTTTGATTTGTGGCAAGAACTTTTCCCTGAAACCGAACCTGAAAAATTTGAAACACCACATCCTGAATGGTTGCTTAGCGAAATTGCAATTGACCCAATTGTTTACTTTGGTGTGTTTAAAGATTTGTTTAATGATAAACCTGCTTACAACTATTTTTACGATTCAAAAATTTGGGGCGAAAACTTGATTGATGTTTTCAGAAAATTATATAAAGCAAACAGCATTGACAACTTTATGGAACGTGGTTTAAAACTTTTAAACAATAATCCAGACGTTGTTAAAGAATTGGTAAAATAATAAAAAGGACACTTGTTTTGAGTGTCTTTTTTGTTTGCTTATTTGTGTTTGTTGATAGGATTTTAAAATTTAATAAAGTTTGTTTTACCAAAAATTATTACTATAAGTAATAATTCTGTTTTGAAAAAAATGTCGAAACATGTTACACTACGGTTGAAAATAGGATAAAAACAATTATTGTGGGGTGTTTTATGTCTATCAATAATGCATACAAAAAGAAAATAGGATTCAATATAATATTTTCAATAATGTTAGTAATAACATTTTTTGTGGGTTGTTTTCTAGTTGTCTATTTTAATAAAGACGACGATAAAAATCCACCAAGTGTTGGTGGTGAATGGAATTCAGGAATAGAAACTCCGTCTTCTGATTCTGGTTCTGTTGGCGACTTTTATTTTAAATCAAACAGCTTGGAAGTTTTTAAGTATTGTGACAACGGTTGGATTAAAGTTGTTTCTTTAAACGACCTTGTGGGTACGGAAGGTGCTGTTTGGCATTATGGAAACAATGCACCAAGTCAAACTGTTGGTTCACAAAACGACTACTATTTAGACCAAGTTGGAGGCGATGTTTATCACAATGGTGTAAATGGCTGGGAAAAAGTTTTTAACGTTATGGGTAAAAATGAAACAGAAAGTGATAACGGTGAAGACTTGCAAGTGTATGTTGGTTACGATGGTTATGTTTGGGTTGGAGATAGTAGAACAGAACATAAATCAAAAACAATTGTTGGTGTAAACAATGTTGTTGATAACACCTTAGAACTTAAAAACGAAAAATATTTTACCAACAAAGTTTTAGATGTTACAACACATGCAGTAGCATTAATGAGTGGATATCAAGATTCAAATGAATATGCAACATCAAGTTATTCACACACAACAATTACAAATATTTCAGTTTATGTTGAAAATGATGGTGTGCTTGAATTAGGTGTTGCTAAAACAAAAGATTGTGTAACAAACGTAACATCTGGTCAAGAAATTGTTGCAACAAACAAAGCAACAGTTGATGTAAACAAAGGATTAAACAACTTGGCAGTAAACTTTGTTGTAAGCCACGATGAAACATTAATTTTGGGTGGTGGAAACACAACAGCAAAATTGTTTATGGCAAGTGGTGTTGAATCAAACGATGATTATGGTGTGTTTTCAACATACAACACATCAAACAACAAGTTTAATGTTACAGAAGATGTAAAAGATAAATTAATTGTAAAAGTTAAAGCTACATCTCACACGATTAAAACAGATAGTTATGTTTGCACCGAAACAACACACGGACGTGCATGTAACGACTGTACAACAATTTATGAAATTGAAAATCATACTTATCAAAACGGTAAATGTTCAGTTTGTGACTATTCACACCTAAATCACACAAGCACAACTTTTGATAATATTACCGAAACTAACCATAGCAAAGTTTGTGATGTGTGTGGTGCTACGTTTGCTTCTGGTTCACATAACTATGGTGAATTTACACAATTTGATAACGAAAAACATTACAAACAATGCTTAGATTGTGACTATAAACTATACACAAATCATAATTTTGAAAATGGTGTTTGTGAAAACTGTGACCATGCACACACAAACCATGTTTGTCAAGATTATACAACAACAACCACATCTCACAGCAAAACATGTGACGTTTGTGGATTAACATATATTTTGACTGAACATACCTTTGGCTCTTATGTTTCTGATGGAAAAATTAAACACTATAAACAATGCAGTGTTTGTGAATATAAATTATTTGAAAACCATGATTTTGAAAACAGCACCTGTGAAGATTGTGGCTATACATGTTCAACACATGAATACACAAATGGTTCTTGTGGTGTGTGTGGACACGAACACGATAATCATGTAAGCACAACATTTGATAACATTACTGAAACAAACCATAGCAAAATTTGTGATGTTTGTTGTGTTGAATTTGATAAAGCAGACCATAACTGGTCAGGTGACACTTGTGATGTTTGTGATTATGAATGTGAACATAAAATTGTAAAATACAAAGAAGATGACACTATTAAACATATAAAATATTGTGGTGTATGTAACACCGATTTGGGTTATGATTCACACAATATAGTGGATGGTATTTGTTCTGATTGTGGACATGTTCACACTTGCTATTCTGAATGGATTAAAGAAGAAGATATTCATTACAAGAAATGCGTTCAATGTGATAAAATATTCAATTTAGGTGAACATATTGCAGAAAATTATTGGTATATATCTAGTGATAAAACCCATATTAATTTTTGTGAAGACTGCGACAAAATACTAACAACAGAAGATCACACATTTGAAAATGGTGAATGTAGTAAATGTGGTTATAAATGTGTAAATCACGATTTTAGTGATGGAACATGTGGTGTGTGTGGACACGAACACGATAATCACACATTTGAAGATTGCGTGTGCACAGTTTGCAACTTAGTAAAACACAATTGGAACTGGGGCGAATGCGTAGATTGTTATGAATTTTGTAGTCACGCACATATCAGCAATGATAAATGTTTAGATTGTGGCTATGATTGTGATAAATATGAACATATTTTTGATAATGACTATTGCATAATATGTGGTTCACACAATTGTGAAAGTTTGGAAGATTTTACTTTTGTAAAAGCAGAAAATGTTGATGATAACAATTGTGGGAAAAAGGTGTGCAATATTTGTGAAGTTGAAACAATTGTTATTCATGAATATGATTGGTTAGAATGTAAAAATTGTGGACATGACCACGTAGGACATGACTTTTTCTATGCTTATGAT
>JAZRJQ010000151.1:0-8096 GCA_045645925.1 Clostridia bacterium
GGAAAACTATAATCATTGTAATAATCTCTAAATATTAATCCTACCTTGCCACTTTTTATATCAACAAGGTAGCAACCTGCTTTTTTAACTTCCATAATAAAATCTCCCCGTAACAATTAAACCACAAATTTAAAATTTTAAAAAGCATTACAACGTAATTATATATAAATTTAATTAATTATATAAATAAAAGAAGAAGCAACGCTGCTTCAATTTTATTCTCCAAAAATAATTTTTTGTTCTTCCAAAGTGTAATTATTACAAGCCATATTAATTGCTGAACCTATAATGTATGCAAGTTTTTTAACACACACGTCAACATCTTTAACAGTTAAAACCAAGTTGTTAAAGTTTTGTTTAAGCAATTTGTTAAAAATGGCAATATTATCATGTTTTTTGCTGCTATGCATAGTAGTTTGCATAACACTGTTTATTGCACTTTCAACAAAACTTTTTGCATACACAACCATAGGCACACCAATTGATACAACATTAACATTTAATGTTTTTTTGTTTACAATTTTTCTATAATTTCCAACACCTGCACCAGGCGAAAACCCAGCATTTGAAATTTGAAAATTTGTTATTAGGTTCTCATAAGAATTTGCACACAGTGTGTCAATTAAAATAATTGTGTCGGGTTTAACAATATTTGAAACACTTTTTATAATGTCTGCACTTTCAATTCCGGTTAACCCAAACACACTTGTTGAAATAACACTAACTTCACGTTTTGCTACAACTAAACTTCTGGTTGCAACAACCCTTTTTAAAGTTTCAGTACCTAAACCATCTGCACTAATATATCTATTTCCCAAACCAACAACCAAAATCTTTTTGCTATTTCCAAGAAACACTTTTATTGTTTTTGATAATTGCAAAATAAAATTTTCTTCGGCTGATTGTGTTTGATTTAAAACGTTATTACAATTAAAAACAACATAACAATTTTCATTTTCAAAATATTTCTGCTTGGTTAGATTACTGCTTAAACGTTGTTTCCTACCCTGTTTAACATTTGCATTACCACATTCACTAATTAAATCACTGTTATAATTTTTCATGTTATTAGTGTTAGCAAAAATACGAACATTTATTATCATATGTGCAATTTAACAACTAAATTTGAAAAACATTTAAAACAATGATTTATGTCGAATAAAAAAGAAAAATTATTTGTTATGCCGAAAGTATTAAATTTTAATAAAATAACTTAACATTAAATATTGAAAAATTGATTTTATACGTTTTATAATGAGAAAAAACAAGGGAGGACTAAACATATGAACACTTGTGCACTAACGTTAAAAAAAAAGTTTGGAGTGTTGGCTTCAAATTACATAATGCTACTGAACAAATGCGAAAAGCTACATTCCAAACTTGAAAAACTATATTCAAAACAAACCATAAACAATTCTAACATGCATCAAATTTTGTATGTTAACAATTGTTTAAACAAAAATCTTGTAAAACTTATGCAGTACCAATGGTTTTTGGAACTTTGTAAGTAGAACAAAAAAACACTCTTAAAATTAAGAGTGTTTTTATTTTTTAAACTATTCAGCTTTTTCAGCTTTTTTAGTAGCTGTTTTTTTAGCAGGTTTTTCTGCTGTTTCTTTTTTAGCTGTTGTTTTTTTAGCTGGTTTTTCTTCTGTAGCTTCTGCTTTTTTAGTTGTAGTTTTTCTAGTTGTTTTTTTAGCAGGTTCTTCTGCTTTAACTTCTTCAACTTTAGCAGCAGCTTTTTTAGCTGGTTTTTCTTCAACTTTAACTTCTGCACCTTTAGCTTCAAATTGTGCTTTTGCTAATGCATAAGACAATCTGCCAACTTTTCTAGAAGCATTGTTTTTGTGAAGAATACCTTTAGACTCAGCACTGTCAATCAAACTAATAGTTTCTTTAAGTTTAGCTTCAGCTTCAACCAAATTTCCAGCAGCAACTAATGCGTGGAACTTTTTAGTAGCTGTAGCAATTGTTGCTTTAACAAATTTGTTTTCTGCTTTTTGACGATTAATAACTTTAATACGTTTTTTTGCTGATTTAATATTTGCCACTTGTTTTCTCCTTACAATATTGATATTTTGAAATCTGCATTATTTTAGCATATTAATTATATTAAAGCAAGAAAAATTTTGTAAAAGTTGCTTTAAATAATTAATTTTTAAACATTAATTCACTGTTAACAATTTAAAATTTTTAAAACAAGATAATCAACTGCTAAATCAACCGAAATAACACTTGTTTTTAGTTCCAAATCAAGTTGTTCCATAATGTTTAAAATATTTTTTAATTGCATTTTTGTAAACATTTTACTTTGCTTATATGCAACTGTTATTGCATATTCCTTAACCCCAAGCATTGAACCAAGTTCACTTTTTGAAACGCTTGATGTCGCAACATAAAACAAACGTCTGAAATGATTATAAATTAATGGCACTAACGACCTATACGAATCTTTTTTACTTTTTAATGACGATAGAATTTCAAAAACTTTATCATTATTCTTTTTTGCTAGATTTTCGGTCAGTTCAAAAATTTGAAACTCTAATGTTTTTGTTACCAACAATTTAACATCACTTTCTTCAATAATTTTTTTATCAGCAACAAAGTTTGTTAATTTTGTTATTTCCTTAACAATTTTTGTTAAATCGTAAACACAATATTCATTAAGTGTTTTAAGTGCTTGTTTTGTAATATTTGTGTTTGTTTGCTTTAATTCGCTTAACACAAACTTATCAACAATTTCTTCACTTAGTTTATTACAATCAACAACTTCAAATTTTGCATAGTTTGCCTTTAATTCGTTGTTATCCCCTGCAACAACAACCAAAACACTTTGTGGGTTTGGGTCTTTTAAATACTCCGTAAGTTTTGGCATATTTGATACAGCCGTTTTAACATTTAAATAAACCACAACCATTTTTTTATCGTCAAAAACAGGCATTGTGTTTAGTGCTTTTACCACAACTTCAAAATCCACGTTTTCACCAATAAATTTTAGAAAGTTCATTTCAACAATGTTAATTTTAAGCGCATTAAAAATTAGGTCAACGCTTTTGTTTAACAAAAACTCATCTGAACCACTAAGCAAATAGTTATTACATATATTAGTTTTTAAAGAATTTTTTAATTCAACGTATTTCATAGTTTAAGTATAACCAAATTTATTTTTTAAGTAAAGTTAACTTAACCCAAATAAATTTTCCCCTTGTAAAATTTGAACAGAATTATCATCAATCAATTTTTCACACGTGAAATTATAATTATTTTTTAAACTAGAACAATTATTAGCAATAATAAAATCAAAATTGTTTTCAATTAAAAAATAATTATTTAGTTCAACTGTTTTCGCATTACTATTAATCAATAAAAATGTATAGCCATCAAACGTTATTTTAACTCCAAAATTATCTTGTTTAAAACCTTCCAAAATTTCCATATTAACACCATTACAAACAATGCTGTTGTTGAAATTGTTTATTTTTGACACATTGCCAAAATTCTCCAACAAAAAATCATAATAAAAGTTTGAAACATAAAGGTTTTTAATATGATATTTATTAATCAATTCTTCAAGCATCTCATTTTGATTAACACCATAATTATTAAGAACAATTGAATTTATTTTTGAAATATTTTTATTGTTTAGCATCTGTGTTATATTGTTTGCATTGGTTACACCATTTAAAACCAAACACAAATTATCCTTATTATTGCCCACCAACACATAGTTTCCTTGCAATGTTTGAGATGTTAATGCTAAATTGTAATTTATGTTTGCCGGAACATTTAACACCAATGCACTAATTGTGATAACCAAAATAATAGCACTACAAACAATTCGTTTTAAGTTTTTCGAAACTAGTGCAAAATGAAAGATATAAGCAAACAGAATGAATAAGCCTACAAAAACATAACTAAACTTAAACAAATCAAAATTCAATAAAGTAATGTTTGCAAACACATTTGCAATAAGTTTTATAAAATGCAACAACATGTTTGGAATAATCAACAAATAGTTTAAAAATGGCAACAACAATCCAAGGAAAGATGTTAAAAACATTAAACAAAAGCAACTTGAAAAAATTGGAATAACAATAATATTTGAAAAAATTGATATCAAGTTAATTTGATTAAAATGTTGTGCACTAATGCATAACAATCCCAGGTTTACACTTAACGACATTGAAATTGTTTCGTTCAATTTTTCTGGACACTTTATTTTAGCCAAAACATTTTCAATTGGTTTTGATAAAGTTATTATGCTAAACACAGCCATAAAACTTAGTTGAAAACCTTTCGCAAATATTGAAAACGGACTAAACAACAAAATTATGATGGCGGCTAACGATAATGAGTTTAGCGAATCATATTCTTTTGCATAGGATTTTGAAAGAAGCAAAACAATGCTCATTATTACTGCCCTTGTAACACTTGCAGTAAAATTACACAAGTATGCATAAAACACAAGCAATGCAATAAGTATAATATTTTTAACATTTTTGTTACACTTTAACACTTTTAAAACCAATGATAAAACCGAAACCAAAAATCCAATATGTAAACCCGAAACAGCCAAAATATGTGCAATACCAGCATAACTAAACATATTATAAGTTTCGGTTGGCATACCATCTTTTATTCCAAACAAAGCAGAATATGCAATGGCAGAATTTGTTTCGTTTAAAAACTTATCCAAATTTTGTTTTACCAATTTTGAAATATAAGATCTTAAATCAAATTTAGAATCACCGCTTAAAACTTTTATACTTGTTAAATAACAATTTGCAGTGTAACCAATATTTTCTGAAATATAGTAAACATTATTATAAGTTTTTGTTACCGCAACCAACTCTGTTACAATTTCAACAGTTTTTCCTTCAACCAAAGTTGATTCACCAGTTCCGTAACAATTTATCGAAATCTTGCAATTTATTGGATTATTATTAATTTTAACATCATCCAACTCAATCACACTTGAATTGGAATAGTTTGTAATTCCACTAACAACGCCTACAATATTTTGTTCGCCCGACAATTCTTTATTTTGTGGAACAAGTAAAATTAAAGAGCCCACACTTCCAATCAAAATAAAAACACAACTAAAAACAAGTGAAATAATTTTACTAAATTTTCTTTTTATTAAGTAAGCAACAACAAAAGCAAGCATTGTTACAAAACTTAAACATAACAACACAAGAAAAATTAATGCCGAAGTAGATTTTAGCATTAAACAAGAACCAACAGTTATAATTGATATTATTAAACTGATTACTCCAACAAAAATTGGTCTTGAATTAAATAACTTTTTCATTTGTATCAGGCTAAGTATATCAAATAGAACAAAATTTAAAAAGTTAAAAGAATATTTTTTTTGATTTTACAAAACATAACAAAAAATAGGAGTTTAAATTATGGAACAATTCACAAACTCAAAACTTGGTAAAACCAATCAAAAACCTAATGGCGAATATGTTTGCCAAACTTGTGGTGCACATGTTGATTTTGATGGACGACACAACACACCAGTTTGCCCTACTTGTGGTGGAATAACATTTATAACAAACAATTCTGAAACTTATTTAACTTAAAAAACGTATTAGATTTTACTCTAATACGCTTTTTTAATAACAAGCAACATAAACACTGTTTAACACATCGGAATAAACACGTTTGTTAACACTTCCAATTTCTTCTGGTGTTACACCTGTTAAAACAAATTTGTTGTTAACAACTTGAATTAAGTTTAAATTATAAAACTTAATGTTTCCAATTATTGTTATGTTTTTTGTTGATAGTTTTATTAGTTCAATTTTTACAAGCAAATTATGTTCAGGCAACGCTTTAAAGTAATATACATCATCACCCACACTCATCTTATAACCCATTGACCTAAGTTTTGCATTTAATGTTATTTCATTAACTGCAACACCATTAAATTCATTAGAAAAAGTTGAAGAATAGTTGTAGTTGTTTGCCACAAACACTTGTTTGTTTATCTGACTAAAAGGCTCAAAACTTTTGTTTTCAAGTTTGTCAGAAATTTCAACTGGATGCACTAACGCAATTTTTAAACTTAAATCAGGTTCATTTAATATTTCTAATGGACTACCATAAATTTTAACCAAATTTTCTTTAACGTAAGCACCCCAAGTTAAAGTTAGTGCAATCTTTTTTAAAATTGGATTAGACAAAATGTTTGCAGAAAAAGTTGCAGGATTCCAATAACGTTTTGTTTCAAATGCTTTATGAAATTTGTCAATTTGAAACCTTATTTCATTTGTTAAATCATTAAAATAACTTAATGCATTTGCAGTATCAACAAATTTTGGATTACTTAAATTAATATATTCAAAAGTTGATAAATTTTTTACTTTAACAGTTAAATTATCGGCAATTTCAAACATTAAATTTTCACCATTGCAAACAATTTGTTTTGTGCCATTTTCACTTAAACCATAGTTGCTTACCATTTCATCAAGATAATCCAGTGCTGAAATCGAATTGTTTTTTGCTAAAATTTCCAAGAAATTATAGTAAATATTTTTATTGTTGCTTTCCATGTAAAGTTGTTTAATCAAACTTACAACTTGTGGATTATTGGTTTCAACCAAACAACCCAACACAAAATTGCTTAGTTCTGCATTACCCAAACAAGTTGGAACCAAATTAACTACTTCTGCAACCAAATAATCGTTACAAATTGTTGAAATTAATGCAACAACCCATTTGTTTTCGTTTGTAATTTTTCCAGCCATGGTATTAAACAAGTTACGACCCAATGTTGCCATTTCACTTTCTAAAAAGAATTGTTTTAAATATGAATATTTTTTTATAACCAAAGGCGAAGAAACACTTTTAAAGAAATTAAAAATATATGTTAAAACTTTATCACTAACCTTTTGTCCATTTTTAAAATAAACAAAAAATTTGTTACTAATTCCAACTTCGGGTTGCAAATTCAAATCTAATTCAACAAAATCAACAAAATCTTTAACTGTTTCAAACTTTAAATTTTTGCCTAGTTCAATTTCGTCTTTTAACAACGCTTTTAAATCTTCATCCTTAACTTGGTCATACAATGCTGGCAATGTGTGTTTTATATCTTGCGAAAAACTTAAATAAAAATTTAATGCAATTTTTTGTTTTTCGCCAGACTGTTTAACAATGTAAGCATAAAGTTCGTTTAAAGAAATTTCTTTATTAATCAAAAATATTTCATAAAGTTCTTCTTTTGAAAAATAGTTTTCGTTAACCAAATTATCAATTAAACGTTGTGCACCCTTTTCAGGAAACAATTGAACATAAATGGTATAACCTTTTTTATAATCAGTTTCATTGTTAACATAGTTTAAAAAGCTTGCTTCATTATTTGAAATAACACCCTTCAAAAATTCTTTGCAGGGACGCAAAAACTTGTTGCAAGGTTCATCAGTTTTTGAAAAGTAAATATAGAACAAAAATGGAACAATTTTAAAATTATCTATTTCAGCATATTTAACAGCTTCAATAAATCTATCAAAATACCTTTCACCAAAGTCATAGTTTAAATCCTTGCTAACATAATAACTATCACCAATATGCGCAACAAACATATGCGACATAAATTTTGCAATATCATTGTAATGCTTGGAATATAAAAACAATTGAATTAAGTAACTTAAATAAAACTTATAATCTTTTAACTGAAAAAGCATATCACAAACTTCGTACAAATCATTTGTAATAAAATTAATATTTTCAATTTTAGACATAACAACATCATTTTTTATAACGCAGTAGTTAAAATTAATTAAGTCATCACCAATCAAGTTGATTTCTTCATAACCTAATTTTGCATTGGTAAAAATGTTAATTATTGATTTGTTTATTGTATCTTTTGTAATGTAATATGGCATAAATTTTTCCTTTAATAAAATTACTATTAAAAGTTTAGCACATTATTACAAAATAAAAAAGCAAACAATAAGTTTGCTAATTATTTTTTTTCAACAAGTTTCAACACATCAACTTCGGTTAAAATTTTTTTAATTTTATTATTCTCCATTAAATAAAACATTGTGTAATGCGAAGAATTTATATACTTTAAAGTCGGAGGC
>JAZRJQ010000152.1:0-1577 GCA_045645925.1 Clostridia bacterium
TGTTAAACTTCCAGAAGTAAACAATGGTGTTTGGAATTGGAAAGAAAGTTCAACCACGCCAGTAGGGGAAGCTGGCGAACAAAAACATTTTGCAGTTTTCACTCCAAAAAATGAAAACTACAACAATGTTGATTTTGAAACAACAATTTTAGTTGCAAGAAAAAATTTAACAATTGAAATCACTCAAAACACATTTACTTACAATGGCGAAAATCACAAACTTATATATATAATTAAGGATAATAATCAAAAAGATTATAGTAGTTTAGAAATATTAGGCAACAACGAGCAAATTAATGCAAGTACATACGATTTAACTTTAAGCGTTAAAAATCCAAACTACAATGCAACAAAATCAGCTCAATTAATAATTGAAAAAGCAAGTCCTGTTCCAACAATTCCAACAAACTTAACAGCAACTTACTTAGATTTAGTTAAAGATGTAACTCTTCCAACTGCTGAAAATGGAACTTGGAAATGGAACACAACAGACGCAACTTCTGTTGGAAATGCAGGAAACAACTCTTTCAGTGCAACATTCACTTTCAATGAAGAAGAAGGTTGCGATAACTTCATAGATTACACAACCAACCTATCAATTAATGTTGGCAAAAAAGAAGTAATTGTTCCAACTTTAACAACAAACACAGCAACTTACACAGGAAACAAAATTTCTGCTCAAATTGCAAACCCAGAAACAAATTTATATAGCGTAACAGAAGATGGCTGGACAAATGTTGATGACTACAATGTTAAATTAACTTTAAGCGATGCTGATAACTATAAATGGACTAACAGCGATTTAGCAACCATTAATATTCCTTTCAGCATCACAAAAGCAACAACTGTTATTTCAAATTTAAATATTGAAAATTGGACTTACAACGGAATTGCAGCAGTTCCTGCTGATAAAACTCCAACAGCAACAAAAAACTTTGGAACAATCAGTTTTGTATATTCAAACGAAGAAAGTGGAACTTACACATCTACTATTCCAACAAATGCTGGTTCTTATTACATTAAAGCGGTGATTGAAGGAACTGACAACTACACAAGTGCAGAAAGTGCTCCAAAAAGTTTCAACATCACAAAAGCTTTCTTAACTGCTCCAACAATTACTCCAAAACCATACACTGGTTCAAAACTTACAGCAGATGTTACGCCTTCAACTTTATACACAATAGTAAACGAAGGTGGAACAGAAAAAGGAAGTTATGATGTTATCTTAACAATAACAAATCCTAACTACCAATGGGGAAATAATTCAAACGAATTAAAATTAACATTTGAAATCACTTCAGTTGTTAACTCTTGGTCTGTTGATGAAATAATAATACCAGATTGGACCTTTGGCGAAACTCCAAAACTTGAAACAATAACAGCAACATATAGCGAAGTTACTGTTCAATATAAGTTAAAAACTCAAGGTGATGAAAACTACACATCAATTTTACCAACAAATGCTGGTGAATATATTGCAAAATTCTATGCAAGTGGAAGTGAATCATATAACAGTTTAACTGAATATGATGACTTCACTATTTCCAAAAAAGGAATTGACATTCCAAATGCAAATA
>JAZRJQ010000153.1:0-3987 GCA_045645925.1 Clostridia bacterium
GTTATTCCGCCTGAAACTTTTGTTCCCGAGTCGTCATAAGGATAAGGCAACAAATTAACTGTTTTTTCACCAACGCTTTGAATTATTGATGGCGCATCAATGCTAGGATTTGTTTGTACAATATTTCCAACAGAGAATGCACCAGTGCCTGCATTTGTATAAAACTCATTATTTACTATATCATACATTCCAGCAATATTGTCAGTTTTGCGATAGCAAGGAATTAAATTTCTAACCAATACGTTATTATCCCAAATTTTACAACTCTTGATTTTTGTATATCCTATGTAAGAAGTAGTTATAGAACCAGCATTATTATATGCATTTATATATAGAGGGTAGTCATTCTTTTCAAAATCTTCGCTATATGAAGCAACTAATGTATCATCTACATAATATTTACCTTTATCTAAGTAAAACTTGTACTCTTGTTCAAAATTAATATTTTTAACAGGTGACGAAGGTGCATTGGTTGAAAATCTAGGATACACCCCTAATGTTTGTTGAGAGGAACTATAGAATAAATTTAATGCAACCCTTTTTGTTTTATCACTGTTAGTTGTGCCTAAAATAAAATTATTTTTATCTTGAGTAACTTGTTTTACTATAACATCCATTTCTATAGAAGTTTCACTATCTGGGTAAAAATTAGTGTTTATATATTGTTCTCCCATAGATTCTATGTATTCAACTTGTTGATATGTGCTAGGCAATAAAGTTTGAGTTGAATTTCCAAATACTTGTAAATTTTTAGTTGTTGCATTTTGATTGTTTATCAACATATTGGTTGCATTAATTGCAGAACCAATACCAACTGTTTGAATTGCAAGTGCTGTTAAAGTATAAGTTAATTTTGCCTTTTGATATTCGTTACCATAAATTAAACCTTTATAGTGTTTACTTATTTCAACATCAACAGTTTGGTTAGGCGTCATTTTACAAGCAGCAACGGTATAAACACCATTGTCAACTTTTATTTTTGTTATGGTACCATCGCTTGTAAATGTGTAATAATCGTCTACATCAGTTACTATTGTTCCATCAGTTTTTTCTATTATTATTTTAAAATTAAAAACGGAATAAATATCAACATTTCCTTCGTTAACAATTGTTGATTTTGCAACTAAAGTATCACCTGGCATAATTGTTGCTTCTTGCGATGTTGCTTCGTTTCTTTTAACTTCGTGAGAAATTTTTTGAGAACTAGCATTATCTTTAAAACCAATTTTAACAATTGCGGAAAGAGTTTGCTTGTTTATATCAGCAACTTGAGAAGAGAAATAGGCATAAATAGCTGAATAAGATATGAAAAATACCAGAATTGGTATAACCAACCCTAGCAAAAAAAACTTTTTATTTGCTTTATTATATCTTTTCAAACTGCCACCTGTATAAAGAATATAATAAAAAACTAATTAAAGTCAAATAAATTTGTTGAAAAATAAAATATTTTTAATTTTTCTTTATTTATATAAATTATTTTGATTTTTGTTTAGTTAAATTCAATATTCATTTGCATTTTTTTTGTTTTTGGTTATAATAATAGTATGCTAAACATAATTGTTTCGCCTAAATCTTACAACTCTAAAGGTGAAAAATACACTAAAAAAATTGTTAAATTTTTAAAGCAAGAAAAACAAGAATTTTCTGTGTATTTTTTGCATTCAATTTTAGATATGCAGACAACAGTTAAAGAAATTTCTTCTTTGGGAGAAACCGAATTTGTTATTGTTGGCGACGACTTACTTATTAACGAATTTTTAAACTCAGTAAAAGATATTTCTAAAATTAAATTAGGCATAATTCCAACTAGCAAAAATGACGATTTTGCTAATTATATTGGTCTTCCTAGTAAACCAATTATTGCTATAAAAAACATTGTTAACAAACACTTAACCGAAGTTGATTTAATGCTTGTTAACGAAGTTAAAGTTCTTAACAATATCATTATTGGTGCAAGCGTTAATGTTTACGAAAAATATAATCAATTTAAAATTAAAAACAAATTAAGCGAAAAAATTGCCATAGCAAAATATGCCCCCAAATTTGAAGGCCAAAATATAACAATTTCAACAAAAAATGGTAAAACTAAAACTGAAAATATTTACGAACTTGTTATTGCAAATGGTGGCAAAAACAAGGGAAAAGAAATTAGTCCATTATCTAACATAAAAGATGGTCTTTTTAACCTTATATTCTCTAACATTTCTAGTAAAAACGAAAATTACAAAAACCTTAAACTTTTTCAAAAAGGTAAACACATTTATAACGAAAACACAAAACAACATTGGCTTAACAATTTAAAAATAACTTCCGAACATAATATAATAAAAGCAAGTGTAGATGGTAAAGTTATGGATTTTGAAAAGTTAGATATTCAAATTTTAGAAAAAGCATTAAAATTATATAACACTGAAAATTAGCAAGTTCCACTTGCTTTTTTATTTAAACCCCTTAAAGAATTGACAAATTAAATAGTTTTAATTACAATGTGTTATATTAAAAGGATAAAAAATGGAATTAATAATATTATCTTGCGTGTTTAGCGCAGTTTGGCTTATAACAACTCTAACATTTGTTGTTATGTATAAAAAAAAGAGTGGCCCCGCCACAGATGGCGCAGCAATTAAAAACATAATAGAAAACCAAAAAGAGCAAAACTTATTAATAAACAATATGTTGATGCAAGGTCTTAAAAACAATGAAGTTGCCACTCAAAACACCATTAACAATTTAACTATTTTGCAAAAACAAGAGTTTGAAGCAATTTCTAAACGTGTAGACGAACTTACAATTCGCAACGAGCAAAGAATAGAAAAATTAACTTATAATGTAAACCTTTCTTTAACTGCAATGCGTGAAGAAAACGATAAAGCAATAGAAAAAATGCGTGAAACAGTAGACGAAAAACTAAACAACAGTTTATCTCAACGTCTTAACGATAGTTTTTCTAAAATTCAACAAAGTTTGGAAAGTGTTAACCTTGGTATTGGCGAAATGCGTAATCTTGCAAATGGTGTTGGAGATATTAAAAAAGTGCTTTCCAACGTAAAAGTTCGTGGTGGTTGGGGCGAAGTTATGCTATCTAGTTTACTAGAACAAGTGCTTGCTCCAGATCAGTTTATGGCACAAGTTCAAATTCGTAAAAACAGTAAAGAACGTGTAGACTTTGCAATTATAATGCCAGGCAAAAACAATCACGAAGTATGGTTACCTATAGATAGCAAATTTCCGCTTGAAGACTACAACAAACTTATTGAAGCAAGCGAATCGTTAGATAAAGACGTTATAGATAGAGCACATAAAAATCTTATGAAACGCATTAAGGAAGAAGCAAAATCTATTAAAGAAAAATACATAGAAGTTCCTCAAACCACAGATTTTGCAATTATGTTTTTACCAATAGAAGGACTTTACGCCGAGGTGGTGAGAGACCTTGAAGTAATGGATACTCTTCAAAATCAATATAAAATTATACCATGCGGACCAACAACTTTAACAGCACTAATAAATAGTTTACAACTTGGTTTTAAAACACTTTACATAGAAAAACGTAGTAGTGAATTATGGCAAATTTTGGCAACTTTTAAACAAGAATTTGAAAAATTTGTTCAACTATTACTTAAAACACAAAATAAACTTGGAGAAGCAAATTCAACCATTGAACAAGCAACAAAATCTAGTAAGAAAATTGCTAAAAAATTAGGCGATGTTTCTCAAGTTGTTGGCATAGACTATAACAACCCAGACGAAGAAGATCCAGAAGAATTGCCAAATATAGAATAAAATATATAAATATCAACAATTTACGCATAATATAGGTATGAAAAAGTTTTTTATTACTTGTATTATGTGTTTTTTGTTTGCTATATTATCTACAAATATAGGTATAACTTTTGCCTTAGATAACGAAACCATACAGTTTTTAAATAACAATAAAATTTTTACATATCAATTAAGCGAAAACATTAAAACTGCCACTCAATA
>JAZRJQ010000154.1:0-2537 GCA_045645925.1 Clostridia bacterium
GCCGATGCTGATGCAATCAAGCTTACTGTTTTAATTAATGCGTTAATTGAACAAAACGATTGTGCAAGCATTGTTGCAGTTTCAAAAGATGTGGTTGCTAAACAATTTGCTGGCAGAATTGTTAAAATTAAGTTTGGTTCAATTGTTGATTAAAAGGTGATATTATGGCTAAAAAATCGATTGATAATAGTTTGATTAGAGAAAAGTGCATTCAACTTTTTTCTAGTAAAAATATTCTATATGGTGAAAAATCTGCTGAATTAGAAGAAGATTGTGTTAATTTGTTTAATATTAAACAAGTAAACACTGTTATTTCTGATGAAGACTTGGTTAAAACTGCTGAATTATTTTTTGAAAATAATTTAGTTATTTCAAGTGCTAGTAAAGTAGGTTTTATGCACAGAAACACATTAATATATCGTTTAGATAAAATCCAAAAACTAATTGGGTTAGATATTCGTAACTTTACTGATGCTGTTGTTTTTAATAATATGCTTTTATACAAACAAAATAATGAAAACTAAAAGATTGATTTTATCAATCTTTTTTTATTCCACCTTTTTTAAATTGTCTATGTAGGTGCTATCATCAAGTTCTATTGTTGAACTACTAACTTTCGGTTTGTTTATGTTTGAAAATAGTTTTAACAAGTCGTTCATGCCCAAATTTCCACCTTTTGATATTAAAGGTATTAAATCTTTTAACTTGTTGTCAGCACCAAAATTTGAAAGCAGTGGAAGTATTGTTTTAAAATCAAACGTGTCGTTATTTGAATTTTTTGGTTTATCATCAATGGCACTTTCGTTTGAATTGGATTCTTTGTAGGAAGAATTATTATTATTTTTAGTTTTAATATTGCCATTATAAAACTTGTCTGGTTCGTTAAAAAATGCAGAGCTCGAATTGTTTTCAAGTTCTTTTTTTAATTGTGCTTGACCTTGCTTTGTGTATTTCAATGGTAGTTCACCGTAAGGGTAATAAGATGTTAATTTATTGTAATCAAAACTTGAATTTTTATTATTCATTTTAGCACCTAACTTTTTTTAAATATGTAATCAATATATTTATATGTTTGCATATAAATAATTAGTTAAACAATTTTAAAGGGGGCAAAATGAAATTTAGTGAATTTAAACCTGAATCAAGTGTTGAAGTTGAAAAAATTAAAAAAGAAAATAAAACACAAGTTGAAAGTGTGGAAAGTAAACTAAAAGAATATGAAAATTTAAGCCAAGCAGAGTTAATGCAGGAGTTTATAAAAGAATCAAAAAAGCAAAAAGAAAATGGTGAATTGACAGATGAAAAAATTGAAAATATAAAACAAACATTAATTCCTTTACTTAACAACGAACAACAAAAAAATTTAGATTATTTGTTGGGGATAATAAAAAATGAATAATAAAATTGATCCAACAATATTTGAAAAAGTTAATGTTTTAGATCATGATAAAAAGTTGTTTGATTGTGTAATTTATTCAAACAATTATGTTGAAAGTAAAAATGAATTATTAAATACAATTGGTTCAAATTTTAACTTTGCAGAGTTTCCGTTTATTGGTGCTTTTGGTGCAAAACTTACGTTTTGGCAAATATCAAATTTGGCAAATTATAATCATGTTAATTACATAACAAGCAGTTTAAAAGTTCAAACACAAATTAATGTATCAAAAAATATTATTGAACTAAACAATGTAAACATTCCACGTAATTTTTGTACAGTTGTTATTGATACTGGTGTTAGTCAAATTTTAGATTTAAGCATTCCAAACAACAAAATAATTAAATTTGTTGATTTTATTAATGATAAATTAACACCTTATGATGATAACGGACATGGTACTTTTGTTTCTAGTGTGTTATGTGGTGATGGAACAGTTAGTAATGGAAAATATGCAGGTGTTGACACAATGTGTAATTTAATTGTCATAAAAGCACTTGATAATAACGGTGAAGCAGGCGTTATTAATATTTTAAAAGCAATGCAATGGATTGTAGATAATAAGCAAAAATACAACATAAAGGTTGTTTGTATGAGTTTTGGTAGTTTAACTATGGATAACAATGATCCGTTGATAATTGGTGCAGAAGTGTTGTGGGACAATGATATTTGTGTTGTTGCTGCAGCAGGAAATAGTGGACCTGAAAATGAAACAATTAAGTCGCCTGGGGCAAGTTATAAAATTATAACTGTTGGTGCAATCAACGATTTTAGGATTGATGAAAGTTATGATGTTTCCAATTTTGAAGTTGCTGATTTTTCAAGTCGTGGTCCGGCATTAGGAAATTATAAACCAGATGTTGTTGCACCTGGTGTAAATATAAAAAGTGCGTGTAATTTTAAATTATTTAAAAGTCATTACAAAACAATGAGTGGCACAAGTGTTGCAACGCCTATGGTTGCTGGTGTTTGTAATTTGTTGTTAGCATCAAATCCAAAACTAAAACCAAATGATGTTAAACGTTTAATTTTAAATAATGCTATTCAAATTAATTCAAACAGAAATAGTGAAGGTTTTGGATTAATTAATTGTAGAAAT
>JAZRJQ010000155.1:0-1879 GCA_045645925.1 Clostridia bacterium
TGTAAAGTCGACAATACTGTATATAAAATTGCAGCGGTAAAATATATTTTTGATGAAGCAATAAAAGATATAAAGCCCGGCTATTATTTGTTACAATTAAATGTAAAAAAATCAACTTTAAAAATTACTCATTATAACAACAACAGGGAATCAAGAGATAAAGCAATTCTAGACTATTCAATCGCTGAAACAAAAAAGAATGATTCTGAAGACATTGTTTTGGTTTCTACCAAGTCAATAACAGATCTTCAAGAAGCATATCCTAATTATTTTGCAAACATATCAGAGTTTCAAGAATTATTATTAAAATGCAAACAAAAACAAATAAACATGTGTGAAACAATTATAAAAAAGTATAAAGATTTTCTAAAATTAAAATAGCCGTTATGAATTCTAAAACAATATATATTTTATAATTAATATGAAACAATAAATTTTCACAATAAAATTATTTTAACAAACCCAATTTTGATTAAACTTTATTTTAAATAAAATTAATACATAAATATGCGGTTCGGATAGAATCCCTAACTCTCCGCCAGATAAAAACTAATCCAAACGTGGATTGGTTTTTTTGTTTTATGGTAAGCTTTTAGTTTTTTAATTTTAGGAAATTTGTTAATATATAGTTATGAGAAAGTTTAAGCAAATTTATGTAGAAATAACCAATATATGCAATCTTAATTGTTCGTTTTGTCCAAAGAACAGTCGTCCTAAAAGGTTTATGACTATGGAAGAATTCGACACAATCACAGATGAAATATCTCCCCTAACAAACACTATTTGTTTGCACCTGATGGGAGAACCTTTGTTGCACCCAAACATTAAAGAAATATTTGAAATTTGCAACAAAAAAGGTTTGAACGTATATTTAACAACCAACGGAACACTTATTAAACAAAATTTGGATTTATTAAAATCAGGTTGTTCAAAAAAGATTTCTGTTAGTTTGCACAGTTTTGAAGCAAACAATAATTCCAGCTCGTTGAATGATTATTTGGAAGATGTGTTATTTTCTTGCAAGGAAATTTCTGACAATAGCGAAACCTACATCGAATTTAGGTTATGGAATGAGAATAACAATGAAAATGCTTTAAACACATTAAACAAAGATATTATAGAAAAAATAAATGAAATATTTGGCACAAATCTGGGCGATAAGAATTTAGACCCCCACACAAGCATAACCAACAAAATTTATATTAGTTTTGCCAACACTTTTGAGTGGCCAATCAACACAGAAAACAAAGAAAGGAATTGTGTGAAATTTTGCTACGGGTTGCGTTCGCATTTTGGTATTTTATGTGACGGAACTGTTGTTGCTTGTTGTTTGGATAGCGAAGGAAAACTTGCACTTGGTAACATTTTTGAAAGTAAAATAGCCGATATTTTAAACACTCCAAGAGCACAAAACATTTACAAAGGCTTTACCGATAGAAACACCACAGAAGAGTTTTGCAAAACATGCACCTATGCAAACAAATTTTTGGGTTAAACCATATTAAAACACATCACAAATTGCACAACTATAATTTGTTAAACAGAAAACGCATAACAACAATAAAAAAAACATTAACGAAAACAATTAACAAAAAATCAACAGTTTAAAATAACTGTCGGTTTTATTTGTAAATTTTAACACACCAAATTATAATAAAAGAAGAAAATTATTTTACAAGAACTAATATTACAGGAGAAAAAATAGCATGAGTAATTTTTGGTTTGTAATAATTGTAAGCACAATCGCAGGTGTTATAGGAACAGGTTTTGGTGGTTTTGTTGGCACTATTTTTAAAAAAGATAACAGCAAAATTGTAAGCCTGTTGCTTAGTTTTGCTGGTGGAATAATGCTAGCCATTGTTTGCTTTGAATTAATACC
>JAZRJQ010000156.1:0-2435 GCA_045645925.1 Clostridia bacterium
AAGGAGAAAAATATGGATAATAGTTGGTATAGTAACTATGTTAACAAACTTGAAAATGGAGCATATAAGTTTGTTGAAATTACAAAAGAAAATTTAAATGATATAACCATAGATAATATTGCTTTTTATTCGTTTGCAGAAGGTGGGGCATGTGGTGAACATGGTGGGGTTGAAATTGTGTTGAAAAATAAAAAATTTTATCACACAAACCATGTTGAACGTGATGAAATTTTTAAGCAATTAATATTAAAACTAAAACCATTAGATGATGTTTGGTTTTGCGTTTGTTGGGGTGAAAATATTCCCGAAGGATTTAAATTCTATAATTTGGGTTTGGGTAATTATTTGATTGTTAGAAACGAATATGTTGAACAATTTGAAGAGTTTTTTAAAGGGAAACCACCTGCTCAAAAATATACATTATGGAAAGATTTTGCGTTAAGCGTTTTATAATAAAAAGCACACAATAAAGTGTGTGCTTATATAAATTCAACGTCTGAAAATATTGTTGTATATGTGTTTATTAAATTTATAAAATCTGTCCAGTTTTCAGGGTATTTGCTTACACCAGAAAATTCAATTTCTTCATTATTAATAAATCTTAGTGAAAGTTTCCAGCCAACGGGCTCTAATAATTTTTTGGTAGTAACATATTCTTTGTCCCAATTATCAAAGTTTAAGTTGGTTAAATTTGAAATCAAAGTGTTCATGGCTTCTTTTGAATCTATTTCTCTTGGTGTTAATAATGTGTTTTGACCATTATCTCTAATAAGTTGTTTGTTGTTTTCAATAACTATTTCAAACTTCCTTATTCCAGAGAAGGAGTCGCCAACAAAAAATGATAATCTTTTTAAACTTTGTAGTTTTGTTTTCATGTAATAATGTTCCTTTATTTTTATTATTGTATACAATAAAAATGATTTCAGCAAATAATAAATTAAGAAAACAAAAAAATCGGCAAATTATGCCGATTAAAGTGTGGTGGACCATCAGAGACTCGAACTCTGGACCCACTGATTAAGAGTCAGTTGCTCTACCAACTGAGCTAATGGTCCATAAAATGTTTTCAACGTTTCTAAAACGCAATTAAATCTTATAACAAATTTCACAATTTGTCAACGTTTGTTTTAAATATTATTAATAATATCAAATAAAAATTGCTAGTCAAGTTTTACAAATTTAAATTTGTTTAACTATGGTTTTACTAAATTTTTAATTTATGTTAAAATTTAACTAGTATATGTACGGGGGATTGTATGAGAAAGTTTTCAGTAGTTAAAGATGAATTTTTAAAATATGGTGTTAGTGCTAGTGAAATTAAAATTCCGGTAAGAGCAACTAGAACTTCTGTTGCATATGATGTTTATTCACCAATTGATGAAGTTATTGCTCCTGGTGAAACAAAAATTATTTTTTCAAATTTAAAAGCATATTTTAATGATGATGAAGTTTTGTATTTGGCAACAACCAGTGGAATGGGTAAGCGTGGATTAATTTTGGCACAAGGCGTTGGGGTTATTGAAAGCGATTATGCCGACAATGTTTCAAACGATGGAAACTTGGGTTTTATGCTTTACAATCATAGTAACAACGAAATTGCCATTAAAAAAGGTGACAAAATTGGTCAATGTTGGTTTGCTAAATTTTTGGTTGTAGATGATGAAGTTCCACCAACAGGTGTTAGAACTGGTGGTTTTGGAAGCACAAACAAATAGGAGAAATTTTTATGGCTGAGTTTTTATTTGAGAACGATGAAGAATTTAAACTATATATGGGTGACACACTTGCATACAACAATATGCAAAACACAATTTCGAAACTTGTAAAATTTGTTCGCCCACAATATTTAATTGAGTTTGGTTCTGGAAGTGGGGCAACAAGTATTAGGCTTGCTAGGGAAAATTTAAACACTAGCATTGTTGCTGTTGACTTGCGTGAAACAATGGTTGGGCTTGCTAAGGATAAACTTTCAAAGGGTAGAGTAAGAAATGTTACATTTGTTAATGGTGATTTAACAAAATTGGCAAACTATAACCTAAGCAACGCAAATGTGGTTTTGTTGATGTATTCGTTTAAATACATTTCAGATCCGTTAGAAAATAAAATTAACTTTTTAACAGATTTGTATAATCGTATGCAACCAGGCGCTTACTTAATTATTGGTGAAACATTTATTGAAGAAGGTGCTTCCACAAAACAAATCGAAGAACAGTTTGAAGCAACATTCTATAATAATAGTAAAGATGTTTTTTGGAATAGTTTAAATGGGTTAAGTGATGCTGATGTTGAAAAATGTTTTGAAATTCAAAAGGTTAACAGGGAGCACACAAAACAACAAATAAAAGCTGCCGTTGAACGTGATGGGGTTTATTATGTGTCACGTGAATGGTTAACAAATGTAGCAAAACAAATTGGTTTTAAAATTATTTTAGGTG
>JAZRJQ010000157.1:0-2881 GCA_045645925.1 Clostridia bacterium
TAATTTCGTTATTGTTTCCTATTATTTCTGCAATAATTTATTTTAACTTATATGGTGCAATATTTAATGGATTAGGAATGTCTATTTTGTTGGTTGCATGCTTATTATTGTCTTTTTTATCATGTGTTTTTAAACACACAACAAAACAGGTTTTGGCAAAATTTTGTTTTGTGTTAAACATTGTTTGTTGTGTAATTTTGTTGGTTTGGATTTTATTTGATAGGTATGGCTTTTTAACAATTTTTTCTTCAATAGAAAGTTTTAAAAAGTTTATTTTATCAACAAAAGAAAAGGGTATGATAATTTATGTTTTAATTCAGTTTATTCAAGTGTTATCGGTGCCAATTCCATCAATGATTATAACATTAACTGGTGTTGCAATTTATGGCCCATTTTTAGCATCTGTTTTGTGCTCAATTGGTGTTTTGGTGGGGTCGTATTGTTCATTTTTTGTTGGTAAGCTGTTTGGGTATAAAATTGTAAAGTGGATTGTTGGTGAAAATAATGCTATAAAATATGCTAATATTATTGAGAAAAAGGGAAGGTTCTTTTTAATTATTGCATTTTTGTTACCATTGTTTCCTGACGATATTTTATGTTTGATTTCAGGTATTACAACAATGAAATTTAAACACTTTTTTTGGATAGCATTAATAACTAGACCAATTGGTGTAATTTGTATGAGCTATTTTGGTGGTGGATATATTGTTCCGTTTACTGGTTGGGGATTGTTTGTTTGGCCAATTATTTTAGTTGTTGCTATTGTGGCAGTGGTGTTGTTAACAAAATATCAAGAAAAAATTGAAGCTTGGATTTTAGAAAAGTTAAATGTTTTTGTAAAAAAAGAAAAAAGCCGATAAATCGGCTTTTTTTTAATACATTTTTTTGTCTAACAAAACCATTTTGTAAACAAGTGGAGTCAAAATGAAATTGATTGATAAAATTATTGGTAATAATAGTTTTGTTGAAAATAATGAAACGTTTGCTGAATTTAAACCTGCAAATGTGTTTAAAGCATAAGTTAAAGCACATGCAGAAAAGAATATTAATATTCCAAACAATAAAGAGTAGGATAGTTTAAATGTGTTTGCTTTACGTTTGTCAGGAACAATTAAATATGGAATTAAGCAAATTAGTAACAACATAACAGCAATTCCATAAGCTATACCATACAAAATATAGTCAGTAGTGTAAAGTAAATTTTGTGTTTTTAAAACTATGAACAGTGTTGAAATTTGTAAAATTAATAATACAAACATGAAAATTCCATAAGACATTCTTGCTTTGTTTGTTAAAACAAAATTTGTTTGTTTTTCTTGTTCATCAACTTCTGTAAAGTATGGTTTAAATTTAAATCCAGAATTTTCAAAATTAGGTTGCTTTTGAACAGAGTAGTTATATGTTTTAACTTGTTCAACTGCTTGTTCAACAACTTCGTCTTCGATTTCTTCTGCGATAAAGTTGTTTTGTTGAATTTCATTATCTTGCTCAGGTGCTAATAAGTCACCTAATATGTTTTTATAATCAATGTTGTCTTCAACTTCATCATTTTGATTTTGTGTGGATGTTGTTGAAGCTGTTTTTTGATTTATTAATGCATCAAGTTTTTTGTTGAATTGTTGATTTTTAATTGCACGTTCTTCTTCGCTTAATTCTGCTGAGTTGTTAACCACTTTTTCTTTTTTAATTACAGGGTCGTTATAATCAATTCTTGTACCAACATTATCATAAATTTTTTGTGCTTTTGGCTTTTCAATTGTTTCGCCAACTTTTAAAATACCATATTCATCCATAACAACTTGATTTTTAATTGGTTGTTCTTCTTTTATTTCTGGTTCAGCAACAGCAGCAACTTGTTTTCTTTTTAAATCTTCCCAACTAAAAAATTCTTGAGTCTGCTCTTTAATTAATGGAATTTCACGTTTTTCTTCTGTGTCGTCTGTTTCTTTTGGAGCAGTGGTGTCATTAAGTTTTAGTTGTTGAATATGTTCAATGTTTACAGTTTCTTCTTTTGCAACTTCATTTTGTTGTTGTGTGCTTGTAAACATATCAACTTGAATAGTGTTTTCTTTTTGTTTTACAACTGGTTCAGTTTTTTGTTGTTCAACAACTTCTTCTTTTTTGGTGTTTTCTAGAAGTGAGAAAACATCATATTCTTCATTTTCAGTGTCGGTAATTAATTCTTTTTCTTCAGATTTTTCTTGAGATTCAAAACCAATTTGTTCAACATTTTGATTTGTTTCAAGTTCATCCTCGTCATCAAGATTAAAATCTTTTTCTTTATTTCCTTTATTAAAATAATTTTTACCAACTTCGGTTATAGTGTAGTAGTGCCTTCTTCCACCGATGTCACTATCACCCCAATAAGAAGTAATAAAACCTTTGGCCTCAAAACGTTTCAAGCTGCTATATAAGCTTGGTTGTTTTAAAATGATTTTGCCATTACTTTTTTCTTCAACTTCTTTAATTATTTCGTAGCCGTATTTGTCACCACTCAACAAACTTTCCAAAATAATATTGTTAACAAAGCCACGAGAAGCAGGTCTTTTTTTTGCCGCCATAAATGCCTCCTTCTGTTTGGGTTAGGGAACTCAAACAATATAATCGACTAAATCTATTAATATAATATATAATTTGAGATTTTTAGTCAAACAAAAATACTATGCAAACTTTGATTAAATAGTATTATGCATATAAAAAAAGTGGAAAAATAAAGCCATTTATGATACAATGGGTTGTTGGAGATGATTTTATGATTACACCAAGTTCAATAATTAGAACCAATCGTAGAAGTTTAAGTTTAACAATTGCAAAAGATGGTAGCTTGATTGTTCGTGCACCTAAAAAATTAAGTATGGAATATATTTATAGTTTTATTAAG
>JAZRJQ010000158.1:0-2934 GCA_045645925.1 Clostridia bacterium
CATACAATAAAAAAGCACAATTATGTTCAAATTCGGATTATGCAGAACAAGTTGCAGAAGTTCTGAATCCAATTAAAGAAAAAGCTTTAACAAAAGCAGTGTTGGAAACTGCTGCTATTATTGCTTACAAACAACCAATAACCAGATTAGAAATTGAACAAGTTAGGGGTGTTAACTCAGATTATGCAATAAACAACTTGATTGAAAACAAATTGATTGATGTTGTTGGACGTAAAGATGCTATTGGAAAGCCATTGTTGTTTGGCACAACAGACGAATTTTTAAAACGTTTTAGCATGAATTCGCTTGAAGATTTGCCTGATTACGAAGAATTACTTGAACGCATTCAAGTTATTAAAACTCCACAAAATGCTGGCTTGTTTGATTATTCTCATATGCCGGAAGATAATGACAAGCTTGAAGCTGAAGAACGTGCAAAACTTGAAGCTGAAAGCTCAAATGTAGATTCTAAACAAGAATCAGTTGAAGAAGAAAATTCAGTTGTTAATGAGCTTTTAAATGCTTTAAATGAAGATGAAGAACAGAAAGAAGCTGTTGAAGATGAAGAAGTTGATGATGCTGACGAATTCGAAGATGATGATGAGTTTGAAGACGAATTTGAAGATGATGAAGAATAAAATTTAAAATGCATTGCTTTGGCAATGCATTTTTTTTGTTGATTTGTACAAACTAAAAACATGAGAACAGTGTTAATTGTTGTTGTTATATTAATATTGATTGTTATGGCGACAATTCATTTATCGGCAAGACTAGAATACGATTTACTTGAAAATGTTGGAATGATTAAAATTAAACTATTTAACATTATTCCAATTTTTGTAAGTAGAATAACGGTTGCAGGTGAGTACTTAAATTTTAACAAAAGAAAAGGTAAAGTTATAAAAATTAAAATTGATTTAAATGATGATGAAATCCAATTCTTTAACGATGTTGGAAATTTTTTAAAAAAGAAAATTACGCTGTTAAAACTGCATACTTTGTTTTTAGTGTGTTTTGAAAATCCATGTGTATCAACAACTATTGGTTCAATGTTGAACGTGTTTGTGTCTATATTATTTGCACAAATTTTAACCTATACAACAGATGTTGATTTGCACAAATATGTTGCAACAGGTTTTCGTCAACTTGAACTAAAAACAACAATAAACACAACAATATTGTTTAGTATATATGATTTTGCTTGGGCTTTATTAAAAGCTTATAAACTTAAAATAAGGAGACGTCATGAAAAGGAAAATAAGCTTCAACAAAACTGGTGAGTTGTCAGACATATTAAATGATGCAATGACAAATTTAAAAAGCACAATAGATATTAACACTGTTGTTGGTAAGCCAATTGAAAGTGTTGAGGGTAGTGTTATAGTGCCTGTGTCAAAAGTTTATTGTGGTATTGTTTCGGGTGGTGGAGAGTTAAAAAATAATGGCTCACATGAAAGTTATAACTATCCGTTTGCAGGTGGAACAGGTGCAGGTTTTACAATTAATCCAATCGGTTTTTTAGTAACTAAAAATGGCGAAACAAATTTTGTAAGTACTGAGCTTGATAAGTCTGGTGAGAAACTTGTGGAACTTGCAAACAGAACTTTAAAAATATTATTATCAAACATAAAAAAAGATGGATAGTATTATCGGTGTTTAAATTATTGTTTAAAAATTATTGCTTTAATCTTATGATTATTTATAAAACATGTTAAAAATTTCAAACACGAAAATATGTTAAAAATATGCAGTTTTTACGCTTTTTTTAAATTTCACAAAAAGTGTGATAAGTTTAATTTTATGGCTATGTATTGTTTTATGTTGCACAAGAAGTATATAACACGTGACAAAAAACATATATACCATGACAATAATATACAAAAGGAAAAAATTATGAAAAAACATAAGTTATGTATTGGATTATTAATTTTATTAATTGTAATGTTTCCAATTGGTAATAAAATTTACACATGTGAAGCAAGTTCATACAAAGCCATGTGTGTTATTTCGCAAGATGGGCAAGTGTTAAATGAATATAATAAAGATGCAAAATTGGCGATGGCAAGCACAACAAAAATTATAACTGCAATTGTTACAATTGAAAATTTTGAGAACTTAGATGAAGTGATTACAGTTGCAAACCAAAGTGTTGGTATTGAAGGAACAAGTATATATCTTCGTAAGAACGAACAGATGTCGGTTCGTGATTTGTTATATGGTTTAATTCTTGCATCGGGCAACGATGCTGCAATGGCGTTAGCTTATGCAGTTGGTGGAACTGAAGAAAATTTTGTTTGTTTGATGAACGACTTTGTTTTAAGTTTAGGTTTAAAAAATACAAGTTTAAAAAACCCACACGGACTTGATGAAGATGGTCATTATACTTCTGCATACGATTTGGCTGTTATAACAAACTATGCTTTGGATAATGAAGTGTTTAAAGAAATTGTTTCAACAAAAACTAAAATCTTAAATGAAGGACAAAAGAATGTTAGGTATTTAAGAAATAAAAATAAATTGTTGTTTTCGCAAGATGGTTGTGTTGGAGTAAAAACTGGATTCACAGATAATGCTGGTAGGTGTTTGGTTAATGCTTGTGAACGTGATGGTTTGCGTGTTGTTTCAGTTGTGTTTAATTGTGGACCAATGTTTGAAGAATGTAACAGATTAACCGAACAAGCATATAATGAATATGAACTTAAAACTTTTATTGAACCATATAGTTATGTTGGTAATGTTTTGGTTACCGATGGTGATAAAGACGAAGCTTCGGTTGTAACCATTAAAGGGTATAGTAAAGTTATTAAAAAATCTGAACTTAACAATTATTCAATTGAGTATGATATTCCAGAATTGATTAGTGCACCAATTGATGCAACCACAAAACTTGGTGTTGTAAAAGTGTTGTATAATAATGAAGAAATTTATTCAGAT
>JAZRJQ010000159.1:0-7072 GCA_045645925.1 Clostridia bacterium
GTGCCAAAGTTTTTAACGCAACAACATCACTTCCAACAACTTCACGTTTTTTGTCGGTGTCTTCCAATCTAAACATAAAAATACCATTTGGAGTGCTTTTTGCAATAAAATAATCTAAATTAGCGCCAAAAAAGTGGCCAATATGCATAAATCCTGTTGGGCTTGGAGCAAAACGTGTTATTTCAACATTATTTTCAACATTTCTTGGTGGATACACTTCTTCCCAATACTCAGCTGTCTTTGTAATGTTAGGATACAATAAATCTGCAATTTTCTTATAATCGTTCATAAAATTTTCCTTAAATTTATGTTATTTTTACACTAATATATTTTACATTTTAGACACAAAAAAAGCAACCAGTTTAGGTTGCTTTTATTTATTTATATATTATGCTTTATATGAAGCAAATGCACCAAGAAAGTCTGTTGTTCTGTCTTTTTCAATATCAATTAGAACTCTAACGTTTGCAGCGTCAACAACACTTAAATCATTTAAATATTCGTCAACACTTCCATAACCACCATTTGTTTTGAAACGGTAATTGTTATATTTTGACATTGATACTTTTCCAAACACTTCTTTATATAATTCAAAGTATTGATTATATGTGTTTAAAGCAACTTCAAATTCTTGAACTTTTGAAATTGCTGCATTTTTTGTTGCTTCATCTTGACTATCAAGATTTGTTAACAATGTTGCGTTTAATGTAGATGCATCTTTATTTCCTTTTGCAATTAAACCATTGAATGTGCTGTTGCGGAAAATATTTAATGTTTCAGCATCTTTATTCAAATAAGTTGTGTTTGTTGCGCCATTTTCTTCTAATGCAACTAGATAATCATAATAAATAAAGTTTGCAAGTGTTAATAAACCATCGTTATAAACACGTTTTGCATAAGATTGGTCAACAGAAATTCCAGCAGGATAGAAATATTTAACATGTAAATCTCTAAAATAATTTACGAAATTTAATGTTGTTTCAATCATATCTGTGTAATCTGTGTTAAATGAATCAACTTTTGCACTTACAACTTGACCATCTACACCAAACAAGTTTACTTCTCTTTCTAAATCTTTTCTTGCAGTATTAAAATCTTCTAATTCACGTTGGAAAGCTTTTAATCTGTCATACAATTCAGAAAGTTCATCTTTTTCATATTCTTTTTCGCCAATATTGCTATAAAACACATCTTTAAAGTTTTGATAATAAGAGTAAGCCAATGTCATTGTTCTAGCATAAACTGTTGACAATTGAGAATATCTAATTTGTAAATCTGTAGATTCGCTATTAATTGAAGCTTGAACTGCTGTGTTTAAGCCTGCTTCATTGTTATAAACAACATAGAAAGCTTCTTCAACATTGTTTGACAATGTGTAAAAACCATCTTTAACATCTGTTGTAATTGTGTGAGCAGAAACAATATCTGAATGAAGTGTTGTTAATTCTTCAACTGAACGTTCAGTTTTTCCACAACCAAATAAGCATGTTGCAGCAACTAATGGAAGTGCTACTAATGAATAAACTTTTTTCATATCTTATCCCTCCTTACACCTTACACACCAAAGAAAGTTGAAACTAATGTTTTAACATCATTAAAGTATGTTTCGTTATACCATGATTTTGCTTCTGCATCTTCACTAACAACTTTAGCTTTGTTTGCACGGTCAATTTTGAAAATACCATGTTCGCCAGTTAAACCTTCAGCATAGTTTTTAGAAACGTTTGCATATGCTTTAACTGCTGTAGCATTTGGTTGTCCTTTAACAATTGCTTTAACAGCGTCTGTTGAATATGTTAAGTAATCACCAGTAGCAACAACTACACCATTTTCATCAAACACTTTTAATTCTTTTTCTGTTAATTCGTTAACAGCATTTAAAACAACATCATAATATACAGTTTTTGCATCATATGCAACATTGCCATCAAAAACATGTTCAATTACAAAGTTTTTTGTTTGAATTGTTAAATCTGTGTAAAGTTTAACAATTGAATAATAATCATTTAACAAATTATTATATAGTGAAGAAACTTCGCTTAAAACTGTTACTGTGTTAGCAGTGCTGTATTGTTTAATAATTGTGTAAACATCGTTAGCATTTTTTGCAAAAGAATCATAACTTTCATTTAATAATTCTAATGTATCCTTAATTTCTCTAACTTCTGAGTTTGAAACACCTTCAGCAAGTTGAACATAAGAATAATAGTACTTAAATGCAGCATCAACAGCATTGTACATTTTTTCTAATGTTGCTGTTGCTTCAACACCAGTGTTTTTGTAAGGATTTACTGTTTGATTTAATTCTAAACCAGTAAAGCCAGCAAACATGTAAGCTCTGTAATAGCCAATTTGGCCATAATACAAACTGTATTCGTCACTTTTTACATATTCGTCAACACCATAAACAGCTTCAATGGTTGAACTAACGCCAGTGTTTTGTTTAATACCATTGTTTTCATTTTCAGAATTACTGGTATAGTCCAAAGCTTTTTTATGATTTGCTTGTCTATCATTTTGAAGTTCTGTTAACACGTTGAACACTTCTAATTCGTTAGAAGGTTTAAACCAAATTAACCAAACACCCAAAACAACGGCAGCTAAAATAACAATTGTAACTAGAAATCTTAGTAGAATTTTTGTTTTCATTTTAATCCCCCTTGTTAGGCAAAAATATATAATTTTATATATACCTACTTAAATAATATAACATTTTTAAATGCGGTGTCAATACATATTTCAATTTAACAACAATTTATTGCAGGTTAAATCAACCAAAAAACTGCAAGAAAAAAGTTGTAAAATTGGGTGAAAATATTAAATTTCGCCATAATCAACACTAACCAAAACCAAACCAACAGCACCAGCTGTTTTACCACCAAATTTTCTATCTTTTTTATCTAAAATTTCGTTAAAACTTAGTTTGATTTTTCCACGTGCAATATCAAATGCCGTTCCCATTATAACCCTAATCATGTTTTTCAAAAAACCAGAACCTGTAAAACTAACGGTGAAAACTTCTCCATTTTTAGTTAATGTTACGTCATAAATTTCTCTAACCTTTGAAATTGTTTGAGTATCAACTGAACTTAACGACGTAAAATCATGTTCACCAATCAGGCTTTTAAGTTCCGTTTCAAGCTTTTCAAAGTCTAAATTATATGGAACTCTTGTTGCAAACTTGTCTAAATATGGTTTACTTATTTTTGACACATAAAAATTGTAGGCATAAGTTTTTTTCTTGGCACTAAACCTTGCATTAAAATTTTCGTTAACAATTTTAACATTTTGCACTCTAATATCATCAGGCAATATGGTGTTTAAGTAACCTTTCAAACTATACTCACCAAATTTAACATCAGAAACAAAATTAACTGTTTGACCCAATGCACTAACACCAGTGTCAGTTCTGCCGGAAGCAGTTGTTTTAATTTCAGTTTTAAAAATTTGTTTTAAAGCAAGTTCAAGTTCGCCTTGAACTGTTTTTTGATTTGGTTGAATTTGCCAGCCGTTATAATTAGTTCCATCATAACAAATTGTAAGTAAATAATTCAAATTTTTACTCCTTAAAAGTTTTGCTAGTAATATTGTACAACATTACGAATATATTTGCTATGATTTGACTAAAATTTTAATTAGTAATATACTAAAAATTGAGCATTAATGTTTTAAAATTTGTTAACTTAAACATAAACTTATGTTTGTTTTAAATTTTAACAATTAATCAAAAAATATTTTTCGGAGGAACTTAATGAGCAAAATAACAGTTGACGGTAACACCGCCACAACACTTGTTGCATATCACCTAAGTGAAGCTGCAACAATTTATCCAATCACTCCTTCAAGCACAATGGCAGAACTTGCTGATAGCATGGCCAACGACGGAGTAAAAAACATTTTTGGAAACACTGTTAAAGTTGTTGAAATGCAATCTGAAGGTGGAGCAGCAGGCGCACTTCATGGTTCACTTAGTGCTGGAGCATTAACCACAACATTTACAGCAAGCCAAGGCTTACTTTTAATGATTCCAAACATGTACAAAATTTCAGGAGAACTTTTACCTTGCGTTATGCATGTTAGCGCCAGAGCATTAGCAACACACGCACTTTCAATTTTTGGTGACCATTCCGATGTTATGGCTTGCCGCCAAACAGGATTTGCAATGCTTGCATCTGGTTCAGTTCAAGAAGCACACGATATGGCACTTGTTGCACACTTAGCAACACTTCACTCCTCCGTGCCTTTCCTACACTTTTTTGATGGTTTTAGAACAAGTCATGAAATTAACACAATTGAACAAATTGACCTAGAAAAAATTAGAAGCATTTATCCATTCCAAAAAGTTGCTGAATTTAAAAAACGTGCACTAAATTCCACAAATCCACATCAACAAGGTACAGCTCAAAACCCAGATATTTATTTCCAAAACAGAGAAGCTTGTAACACACATTACAACAACGTTCCACAAATTGTTGAAAGCGTTATGAAACAAGTTGAATCAGTTACTGGCAGAAAGTATGCACTTTTTGACTATTGTGGAGCAGAAGACGCAACTGACGTTATTGTTTTAATGGGAAGCGGCACAAGCACTGCAGAAACAACTGTTAATTACTTAAACAAAGAATTTGGAACAAAGTTTGGTGTTTTAAAAGTTAGACTTTACAGACCATTTGACACACGTGCAATGGTTAATGCACTACCAAAAACAGTTAAACGCATTGCTGTTTTAGATAGAACAAAAGAACCTGGTTCAATTGGTGAACCACTTTACTTAGATGTTGTAACTGCCCTAACCGAAGCAAACATGAACGTTAAAGTTGTTGGTGGTCGTTACGGACTTGGCAGTAAAGAATTTACACCAAGCATGGTTAATGCTGTGTTTGAAAACCTAACAAGCAAACAACCTAAAAATCACTTTACAGTTGGTATTGAAGACGATGTTACAAACACAAGTTTGAAAATTGAAAAAGTTATTCACCCAAGTTCAAACTCTGTTACATCTTGCAAATTCTATGGCTATGGTGGTGACGGAACTGTTTCAGCAAACAAAAGCAGTATTAAAATTATTGGTAACAAAACAGGCTTAAATGGCCAAGCATATTTTGAATACGACTCTAAAAAGAGTGGTAACGCAACCATTTCTCACTTACGTTTTGGTAAAGATAAAATTGATGAAAGTTACCTTCTTGACAACATTGATTTTGTTGCAGTTCACAACCAAACATATATTACAAAGTATAACATTTTAAAAGGTATTAAAGAAAACGGAACCCTTTTGTTAAATACCAATTATTCAATTGATGAATTAACAGAATTAATGCCTACAACATTAAAACAAGAATTAGTTAAGAAAAACATTAAGTTCTACACAATTGATGCTTATTCAGTTGCAAAAGAACTTGGTCTTGGAAACAAAATTAATTTAATTATGCAAAGTGCATTCTTTAAACTAATTAATATTTTACCTTTTGAAGTTGCAAAAGACGAAATGAAGAAAATGGCTGAAAAGAACTATGGCAGCAAAGGTGAAAAGATTTTAAAATCAAACTTTGATGCAATTGAAAGTGCTGAAAGCAAATTAACCGAAGTTAAATACCCTGAATCATGGGCAAATTCTGGTTGCAATTGTGCAACATGTGGCAACACAAAATGTACACAATACTACAAAGAATTTATTGACCCAATTCAAAAACTTAACGGCGATAGTTTACCAGTTAGCGCTTTTGAACCAACAGGATGTGTGCCAACAGGTACAACACAATACGAAAAACGTGGTATTGCAACACAACTTCCTTGCTGGAACAGCGAAAAATGTATTCAATGTAACATGTGTGCATTTGTTTGCCCACACGCTGCAATTAGGCCACATTTAATTGAAGAAAAAGAACTAGAAAATAAACCTGAAAGTTTACAAACACTAAACGCAACAGCTGAACCTGGCAAAAAGTTTGTTATGCAATTAAGCCCACTTGATTGTACTGGTTGTGGAGTTTGTGCTAGTGTTTGCCCTTCAAAAGAAAAAGCATTAACAATGGTTGACACCGAAGAAATTTTAGAAAAAGAAACTGCAAACTTTGATTATGTTGAATCTGCAAACAAAGCAAAAAGCAACCTATTTAAAAACAATACCGTTAAAGGTGTTGGATTTGATAAACCTTATTTCGAATTCAGTGGTGCATGTGCTGGTTGTGGTGAAACACCTTACATTAAAGTTATTTCACAATTGTTTGGTGACCACATGGTTATTGCAAATGCAACAGGCTGTTCAAGTATTTATGGTGGAAGTGCACCAACCTGCCCTTACACATTTGATGAAAAAGGTGGCCCAGCTTGGGCAAACAGCTTGTTTGAAGACAATGGTGAATTTGGTTATGGTATTAAACTTGGTTTAAAAGTTAAACGTGACAGATTGTTAGAGCTTTTAAACAAAGCCAGAGAAGAAAAATTTAGTGCAACACTAAATGCTAAAATAGCTGAATTTGTTGAAGTTACCGATGTTAACAAACAACGTGAACTTAGAACAGAGATTTTAGATCTATTTAACAAAGAAAAACAAGTAAATCCAGAACTTGTAGACGAAATTGTTAACCTTCAAGATGCATTTATTAACCATAGTTTATGGATTATTGGTGGTGACGGCTGGGCATACGACATTGGCTATGGTGGACTTGACCACGTTTTGGCTAGTGGCGAAAATGTTAACATTTTAGTTCTTGACACCGAAGTTTACAGTAACACTGGTGGTCAAGCAAGTAAAAGTACACCAACTGGCGCAGTTGCAAAATTTGCTGCTGGTGGAAAACATCGTCCTAAAAAAGACCTTGGCTTGATTGCAAGCATGTATAAAGACGTATATGTTGCAAAAGTTAGTATGGGTGCTGATATGAATCACTTCCTAAAATCTGTTAGAGAAGCTGAAGCATACAATGGCGTAAGTTTGATTATTGCATACGCACCATGCATTAACCACGGAATTAACATGTCAAACAGCCAATTAGAAGAAAAGAAAGCTGTTGAATGTGGTTACTGGACATTATGGCGCTACAACCCAGAACTTCTAAATGAAGGGAAA
>JAZRJQ010000160.1:0-2808 GCA_045645925.1 Clostridia bacterium
GTAAGAACGAATTTGGCAGGGCACATTAGTGCTGGTGGTTTGGTGGTTGATGCTAAAGGCGAAGTGTTATTAAATCACCATAAAGGCAACGGAATGTGGCTACAATTTGGTGGAGATAGCGATGGTGACACAGACACATTAAATGTTGCTAAACGTGAAGTAATGGAAGAAAGTGGTATTACCGATTTTGAAGTTATTAGCGATGGAATTTTTGATGTTGATGTTCAGGTTATACCATATAGCGCAAGAAAAAATGAACCAGAACATTTCCATTACGATGTTAACTTTTTAATTTTGGCACATAACAAAAATTTTGTTTTGTCAGACGAATCAACAGAACTTGCTTGGCTTACAATTGATGAGGCTAGAAAAAGATTGGATAAGGACGATGTGTCAACAAGAAGAATGCTTACAAAATATGAAAATATGTTAAAACAATAATTGTTTGGAGAAACTGATGGATAGAAATCTGAAGAATTATATTAAAACAGAAATTAAACAAAAATATAAAACTTTTGATAAAGGCCATAACATTTCACATTTTAATTTTGTTACAAAAAATTGCGTTAATTACGCAAAACAATTAATTGAAAAAGGTTATGATGTAAACCTTGATATTGCTTTTATTGTTGGGGCTTACCACGATATTGGAATTATGTGTGGCCGTGAAGGTCATGCAATTAGTTCCGGTAAAATTGTTAGACAAGATAATATGTTGAAACAATATTACAATGCTGAAACAATTGAACTTATTGCACAGGCTTGCGAAGACCATTCTTCACATTTAAGTTACGAACCACGCAGTATTTATGGTAAACTTGTTGCCGATGCTGATAGGAACAATACAGTTTACTTGGTGTTTTCAAGACCAATAAAATATGGTTTAAAAAATGAGCCGTTTAGAACAAGACAAGAACACATTGATAGGGTTTATAATTTTGTTAAGGATAAGTTTGGAAGAAGCGGTTATGTTAAATATTGGTTAGATGTTGAAGATACTAAGAAAGAACAACAAAAAGTGTGGGAAATGTTAGAAGATGAAGTGCTATGCAAAGCATACATTTCTGGCTTGTTTGATGAGATTTCTAAGGGTAAAGGTAAGTAAAATGGAAGATGAAATATACTTTGTGGGAAGCATGACTAACGAATATGCAAAAGAAATTCAGTCGTGGGTTTATGATGGTGAATATGCTGTTTACAATATGCCAAGTTATGATGAAATGATTGCTAAAAATTATGCACTTGTAAATCCACAAAAGGCAAACAATTTTTTGTGTTACAAAATAAACAATGAATTGGTTGCTTTCGTAAAATTAAACTTAAAAGAAAACAATGTTGTTTATTTGGGTATTGGTTTAAAACCAAACTTAACCGGAAAAGGGTTAGGTAAAAAGGTTTTAATGGCAGGCATTGAACAAACCTTGTTACGTTATCCAAATTCGAAACTTATGTTAGAAGTTAGGTCGTGGAATAAAAGGGCTGTAAACTGTTATAAGGCAGTCGGTTTTAAAGAAGTTGAAACAAAAACTATTACAGACCATTTTGGTAACATGGCAGAATTTGTGATTATGGAATATGAAAAAGAATAAATAAAATATATGTGAGAAAAAGAAATGATTATTTTAGATGTAAACAAAATTTCAAAAAATTTTGGATATGGTCAACTTTTTGAAGATGTATCTTTTTCTTTAAATGATGGTGAGTCGTTATCAATAGTAGGGCAAAATGGTTGTGGAAAATCAACACTGCTAAAAATTATTGCCGGATTAGTTAAGCCTGACAGTGGAACAATTAGTATTAAGAAAAATGCTAATGTTGCTTATCTTGACCAAACCAGTGGCGATAGGGTTGATAATAGACCTGCTAAAAATGTAATTTATGATGCGTTTAAAGAAATTAATGCATTAAAACAAAAAGTTGATAAGTACGAAAAACTGATGGTTGAAAAACCTGAAGATGACAAAATTATGCTTCAATATTGTTCGCTTTTAGAAGAATTTTCGCTTAAAGGTGGATATGATATGCAGGTTGAATTAGGGAGGGTTTGTTCTGGTTTAAACATTACAAATGAAATGCTTGAAAAAGAATATTCTGTTTTAAGTGGTGGAGAAAAAACTTTGGTTCAACTTGCAAAAGCACTTTTAACAAAACCAGATTTATTGTTGCTTGATGAACCAACAAACCATTTTGATATTGTTAGAATTGAATGGTTGGAAGATTATTTAAAAACTTTTAAAGGTGCAAGTGTTATTGTTTCGCACGATAGATATTTTTTGGATAAAATGTCCACCAAAATTTTGGATTTAAATGGTATTGAACCAAAAATTTATAACACAAACTATTCTGGTTTTTTGAAAGAACGTGAAGTTGAATTTGAAAAACAACTTGCAAATTATAAAGACCAACAAATTGTTATAAAGCGTTTGGAAGAACAAATTAAGTATTTTTCAGAACGTGGTATGGCAACAAATAGTTCAACACTTTGCAACAGGGCACATTCACTTCAAACACAGTTGGACAGAATTTTGGCTAGACGAATTGAGCGCCCACAAGAACAAAAACAATTAAAAATTGGATTTAAGGAAGAAAACAAGTTAAGTAAACGTGTGTTTGAAGTAAAAAACTTAAATGTTTATGCTCCAAACAATAAAAAGATTTTAGATGATTTAAACTTGATTATTAAAACTGGTGAAAAAATTGCATTAATTGGCAACAATGGTAGTGGTAAATCAACCTTTGTAAAAACATTGCTTGGTTTACAAAATTTAAAGTATGATGGTGAAGTTTTTGTTGGTCCGAGTGTGAAAC
>JAZRJQ010000161.1:0-8179 GCA_045645925.1 Clostridia bacterium
AAGTAATACACCCCTGATTTGTTCTTTATCTTTCTTTCTAAGCAAGAAGAACAACACAACAGGAAGAATAAATGAAATGTACAACACCAATCTGTGGTCTGGTGTTAAACCTTTGATTTGACCTGTGTATGGTGTTTCACCAAACAAAGCTCTAAGCATATAGCCTGGCATTGTGGCAAGCAACATGCCAACAATATAAATTAAACCTGTTAAATCTTTCAATTTAATTTTGAAATAGTCGTTTTCCATAAACAGCACAAAGCAATATGCAATAACCATACCTATTTCAATACCCATAAGCAATGTTCTAACGTTAAAACCAGCATAAGCATCAACTCCTACAATGCCTAATGTCAAGGTTTTAACAAACACTGCACTAAGAATGCCAACAATCAAACCATAGTATTTTAAAATTGCTGCATATTTGCTTTCTTTAAAAAACGGATACAAAATAATTAACAGCACCACTGAATATAGCATCCAGTTTAGAACCAAACTTACTGCTGTAAGCCCCTTACTTGTTATAGGCGATTCCATTAAAGCCAAAATAAATTCCAGTTTATCTTCACCCAACATAAATCTAAACAAGAACACCGTAGCAATAACCAACGAAACTATTTTGAATGTGATATTGTTTAACTGCACTTTTTTATATTTTAGCAACAAGTATGTACCCATAAGCAACAGTGCCATAGCAATCATACTCACAATTTGAATTATTTGCATATATCCCTCGAAAAGTTTATTTGTAATAGTTTTTGTTAGTAGTATAAAAATATACTTATATAGAAAACTATTAACATTTTAATTTTTGCCATACACGGCGATTTTAATTTCCCCTTTAAAATATTTAACCTAAATAATTTTCCTAATTTTGTTTTAACCCCTATAAAAACAAAAAAGTAAAAGTTTAAAAAACACAACTTTTACTAGATTGCAGCAAAAAAGGAACTTAAAAGGTGATTTAAGTTTTTTACACAAAAATGGCACAAATTATTTAAAAAACATTGTTAACACAAAATAATGTTTTTAGAAACCATTAAGTTTTTAGCAATTTTCTTTTTAAACAATCACGTATCAAAAAAGTGCAAAAAAACTCGCCACCGAATTTGGTTCCGAGAAATGCTGCCAAAAGACAAGTGTAACTCCCTAATTTACACTAATCTTTTGATATTCAGTTTTTAACACAAAAATTTTGATTGAACAATATAAACTGCTTGATAGTTTGCAGTTAATTTTTTTGTTAAAGCAAATTTTCTTTGTTTTGCTTCTTTTGCAACTCTACTTAAAGTTTTAACAAAGAAAACTATAAACACAGGTAGCAACACAAATGCCACCAAAATTTCGATAATAATGCAAATAAAATTGAATTGTTGAACAACTTCCAATAAAGCCCTAGCAGACAAAACAATTTCTGAAATAATTTTGTTAAAATTAGAAACACTTTTAATGTTAACAATTTCTAAAATTGTGCGAATTTCGTTGATAATGCCATTTTCAAAACTACAAAAAGCAATTACAGCAATTAAACTAAGCTGTAACACAAGCATAACGCTTTTTCTATTAAAGAATGTTTTTAGTTGTTGTTTTTTAACAACCCACCAACTCTTTAAATTTTGCATATATCCCCAATTTCGCACATAATAACAATTATAATGTTACTTAAATTTATCACAATTTTTTATATTTTTCAAGTTTATTAAACTAAAAATACCATTTTTCAACATAAAACAATAAAAAAGCAAGAGAAAATTCCCTTGCTTTTAATTATTTATAATTAAGTTTTTAAATTAAACCTTTAAAGCAATGTCCCAAGCACGCCAAATTACTGAACGCAAATTGCCAACTTGCAATGCGTCACCTACAATGTGAACATGTTTGCCTGCTTTTGCAATTGGAGCAGGATTATAGCCAACAGCCATAATAACACTATCACACTCAACTTCGGTTTCGGTACCATTGTTTGCTTTAATTGTTACTTTACCCTTTTCAATGTTAGAGCATGTGCTTTCTAAATATACTGGTACTTTGTGAAGTTTAAAGTAATCACGAAGATACGATGAATTTGCCAAACTTAGGTTGTTTGCAACCATCAAATCTTGTTTACCTTCAACAATTATTGGATTTTTGCCTGTTAAGTGCAAGTTATATGCAATTTCACAACCTGTTAAGCCGCCACCCACAACAACAACTGTTTTGCCAACCTTTTTATTATCCAACAAATAATCAACTGCATCTACTGCATTTTCAACCCCTGGAATAGGTATGCGTTTTGCTTTACTACCAGTTGCAATAACAACTTCGTCGGCTTCTAATTTTGCAACATCAGTTACTTCGGTGTTATAGTGAATTTCAATATTTAATTTTTCCATTTGACGGCGATACCATTCAATTAAGCGTTTGTCTGCTTCCTTAAAGTCAGGTGCAGCAGCAGCAATAAACACGCCACCAAGTTTATCAGATTTTTCATAAATTACGGCTTTATGTCCACGAATTGTTGCAACACGTGCAACTTCCATACCACCAATACCACCACCAACAATAGCAATGCGTTTGCTACGTTTTGCAGGTGTGATATCGTATTTTCCACCATCCATTGACATTGGGTTTAGTGCACAACGTGACATATGGATTGAATCAGCCATTGCGCATGCATTTGCAACACCTTTATAGTGCGACATTGTTAAACAAGCGTTGTGGCAATGAATGCATGGCATAATATCTTCTTCTTGGTCGTTAATAAGCTTGGTTACCCAATGACTATCAACCAAGAATTGGCGAGCAACACCCATACCATCAATTTCACCATTTCTAATTGCTTCTGCACTAATTGCAGGTGTCATTTTACCAGCACAAACAACTGGAATATCCACAAACTTTCTAATATGTTTACAATCTTCTAGGTTACATGCAGTTGGCATATATACAGGTGGGTGTGCCCAATACCAAGCATCGTAAGTGCCGTTGTCAGCATTAAGCATATCGTAGCCAGCATCTTGCAAATATTTTGCTGCTTTTTCACTTTCAGCCATATCACGGCCAACTTCCTTAAAGTTTTCGCCTGGCATAGCACCTTCGCAGAAACCTTTTGTTTTACTTACAACTGAGTAACGAACCGAAACAGGATAATCAGCACCACACGCTTCTTTAATTGCTTTAACAATTTCAACTGGGAAACGATATCTGTTTTCAAAACTTCCACCATATTCGTCGGTACGATTGTTTGTGTATTCGGTTGTGAATTGGTCAATCAAATAACCTTCATGCACAGCGTGAATTTCAACACCATCAACGCCTGCTTCTTTACACATTTTTGCTGTTTTTGCAAAACCTTGAACAATTTGGTCAATTTCCTTTTTGGTTATTTCCCTACTCATTAAGTCTGGTGCCCAACGCAATGGCAATTTGCTTGGTGCAGCGCACAAACGTGAAATATCAAAAATTGGTTTAACAAGCGCACCCATAACTTTGTTTTTTAGCATTGCTGTCATACCGTTTGGAATAGAGAAAGAACGACCAAAACCAGCTGTTAATTGAATAAACATTTTTGCGCCGGTTTTATGAAATTCCACCATATAATCTTTTAATTTTTTGAACGCACCTTTGGCCTTGTATAACCAACCATTACCAATCATGTTTCGTAGTGGTGCAATACCAGGAATAATTAATCCTACATTATTTTTTGCCAAATCCATAAAAAAATCGGCAGCGTCTTTATCAAAATGATGTGGTTCCATCCAACCAAAAAGCGATGTTCCACCCATCGGACACAAAACAATTCTGTTTTTGATTTCAACATTGCCCACTTTCCATGGTGTAAACAACGGTTCATATTTTTTATCCATACCCATTCTCCTTAAATTTTTAAGTTAAAACTTAAAACATCTTACTTAAAATTTAAGATAATTTTTAAAAAAAGTCAAACATACTAAATTAAGTTGTTTAAACAATTGATTTTTGTGTACAAATTTTGAAACTTTTTGTAAAATATCACAAAGTTAACAACTTAAAAAGGATTGAATTATGGAACATTTTACTTTTACAAAACCAGGCAGAGAATGGAACGAAGACAGGGTTTATTCTTGCGATGATTTTGCTTTTGTTTTAGATGGAGCAACCTGTTTGTTTAGCGACCACTATTCAAAATATCCTACCGACGCTGAGTGGTATTCAAACTGGTGGTGCGAATATTTGAAAAAAAATTTAAGCAACACAAAAAAAGAGATTCCAGACATTTTAAAAGCAGGAATACCAAAAGTTATTAAAGCTTACCAAAAATTGGCTGGCGAAAATATGATTGAAGATTTCCCTAGCTCAACTGTAAGCATTGTTAGACGCAACAACGATATGTTGGAATTTTATTCATTAACCGACAGTAGTATTATTGTTAAATCAAAAACCGGACTTTGCGTAACAATTCAGGAACAAGGCAACACAGTTAAAGATGCTTTTACCGTTATGAAAATTTTAGATTTGGCAAAAGCAAACAAAATTACACCAATGGAATCCAGGCACAAATTTGGAAACATTGTGCAAGAAGCCAGAATCAGAAAAAATCAATTTGCCTTGGGTGGATACTATGTTTTGGCTGACAATGTTGAAGCAATTAATCATGGAATTTATGCATCAGTTGAAGAAAGCATTATTGACAAAGTTTTAATTTTGAGCGATGGTTATTCGCAAGTTTATGATGTGGTAAAATTTATGCCACCTGAAAAACTAATAAACAAAATAAACAACTATGCTGATGCTGAAAAAATTTATAACAAACTAAAAAAATATCAAGAAAAAGATAAACTAGCAAAAAAATATTACAGATTTAAAGTTAGCGACGACACATCACTTGCCTACATGAAGTTTTAAATTTCGTTATGTTACAAACAACAAAAAAAACACCTAAATTTAGGTGTTTTTTATTGTTTATATTATTGTACTTTTGTTTTGATTTGCAAAAACATTATTGCTTTAACATCGTCGAAATCTTCCAAAATTTCTTCCTTTGTTGGAAAGAAAGGCATAACATCAACTTGTTTAATTAATTCAAGTGTAAGCTTGTGAATTTCAGCTTTACATTCTTCATAATCGGTTGTTAAAACATCTTTTTTTGTTAACCCCGGAACAAACCCAGCATAAACAACTCTGTTTCTGTTTTTATGTTCGGTAATAACCATTGGAACATTGATTTGTTCATACAAATCTCTTGCATCTGCTTTAAATAATTCTGTTTTTCTCATTTCCCTAATACCACCCTTTGTTACATATTTCTTTCCATTGTTTTATCGTCAATTTTAACAATTTTAGGAACTTCTGGAGCTGGTTCTTGTGGAGGCATTTGAGCCTTAATTATTTCGGTCACATTTTCTGGAACGTTTTTAACACTACCAGTCATTTGCATTACAGGACTGTTAAGTTGTGCTTTTGCTTGTTTGTGATTATTATTGCCAGCCATTTGTTCAATTTCAACCAAATTATAACACTTTCTTGAATCAAACTTTCCTTCAATAGCAACAGAGATGTTTGGCTCAAAATATGAAGTTTTAACATATTCGTTAAACATGTCATAATCAATTTCTTCAATCATTTTATTAACAACATCGTAATCTAGTGGTGGAATTCCCAACAAGTAATTGGTATAGTTGCTTTGTGCAGAACAATTTTTAAATTTTTGCAATGTCGCATTTTTTTGATCAACCAAAGCTTGTTTTACAAACTTAAATGTTTGTTTTTCAATACCTTTTGTCCCCAATTCTTTAACAACCTCACAAAGTTTACGTGTTGTTGTTTGAAGATTTGAAGCATTAGTTGTTGCTTCTAGGCAAATAAAGTTTGCTGTGCCAAAATCAAGTTTTTGTTGAGCATATGAATACACTAAACCCTTTTTACCCCTTAATGCCGACCATAATTTGCCACCAATGTTGTTCATGATATAGCTTTCAATTACTTCCATAGCGTATTTGTAGTTATCAATTTCTTCATCAGCAAAAGGTTTTTGTTTGTTAGCTTCTCTCTTTTTGTTAATTTTATCCATTTGAGACAACGCAACTGTTTCAACAATTGGAGTGTTTTCCCTAATCATTAAATCAACTGTAACATTGTGCATTTCGTTGTTAGGAACTGCCATAAGAACATTTTGTTCTTTAAATTTAGGCAATTCAGGATAATCAACAACATATTCTTCTTTTTGAGCAGGTTTTAATTTTGAGAAGATTTTGTCTTCAACAAGTTTCATTACTTCATCCATAGATTTGTTTGAAGTAACAGAAATAACCAAGTTGTCCAAGTTGAAATATCTTTTAATATACTTCTTTAAAATATCTGGTGTAACCATATTTAAAGTTTTTGCACTACCCAAAATATCTAAACTTGTCATTTTATCAGGATTTTCTTGTAAACTTTCCAACAATATGTTTGCAACAGGAATATCTTCTTCTTCTGGGTCAATCTTGTTTAGATTAATTTCTTGTTTTACAACTTCAATTTCATTTTTTATTTGTTTTTCTGTAAAGTTAGTTTTAGTAATCATGTGCATAGCGTTATCAAGTGCCAAATTGATATTTTTATCAACAACACTAAACGACACACAAATAGAGTCTTTACTTGTGTATGCATTTTGATTAATAGAATATTGCAAAATATTATTAAGAATATTTTTGGTAAGGTCTTCACTAACTTCCCTAAACAACAAGTGTTCAAGCAAATGGCTTAAACCTTTATATTCGCCATCAAGTTGAGCACCACTTCTAAAACCAATAACAAAAGATGCACCATTAAATGCTTTTTGCTTTTGGTATACAACAGTAGCACCATTTTCACATTCAATAATTTGTGGTTTAGCCATAATAACCTACCTTTTTTAATGTAATTACATTAACACCATATTTTGATTTTATATATTATACCACCAAAAACCAACACATTCAATAGCAAAACAACAAAAAACCACCAAAGAACTATGCTTTGGTGGCATTTTTAATTAAATTTGGCTATTTTATTCTGCCTTTATCTTCGTTTTCTTTACCATTGTTATTGTTTTGAGTTTGCACTGCCTGATTGGTTTTTGTGTTTTCAACAACATTATTTGTGGTAGAAGAATTTTCGCTTTGTGGGGTCATAAGATTTTGCATACTATCTAAATGCTCTTTTTCTTCTTTAACCCTATTCACAATATCAAGCATCTCATCTTCTTCTTTTTTCATTAATTTATCTTTATTTGTTTTAATTTTTTTAGGCTTGTTTGCCTTCTTTTCAGCATTATCAATTTTATCTTTAACAATTTCTTTTTCAACTTCAATTCTTTCTTTTTTAACGTCTGCCAAAAGCAAAATAAATTCACATTTGTTTTGCAACTCTGTTATTTGCTTAAAGTTTGCAGACCACCCACCATGTTTAAATGTTTCATTTAATTCTTTTTCGTAAGTAAGCAATTTTTTTGCAGAAACTTTTACATGTTTTGCCAACTTAGATTGTTTTACTTTGCTACGCTTACCTTTTTCAAATTCGTAAAAAGTAATGGACTCCTTATCACTAACATCTAAACTTTTAAAACCTTCAACTTCAGCGCCAGAAACTGTAAGAATTTCAAACAACTTTCTTCTTTGTTGTTTTGTTTTTAATTTTCCACCATTCCAATCATCAAGCTCGGCACCGATAAAATCGTCAATATTGTTTGTAATTAAGTACACACCTGCCAAATTGGAATATACAGCAATCAAACTATCAGAAAATTTTCCACATGAACCCACATCTTGTTTGAAGAAATTAGCATCTTTACTACTATCGCCTATTTCCCCTTTTAATTTTTTGATAATTTTTTCTTTTACTGGCATCTCAATATTCTTTTTATCGCCCATTTCCTTTTTATAAGCACCTCTGGCAAGATAAGCCAAATTTTCAAGATATTCCAGTAATTCTTTATCCTTAACCAAAGATAATGTACAATTTTTAGTGAAATTATCTAATGCATCCTTAGAAACCAAACCTTTGGTAATGTTTTGTTTTGCAATTTTATGATATGGATTAAATTCCTTAGTGTGATTACACAATTCTTCATACACAAATTCCGGCAAAATAATTTCTACTTCACCTTTTAGCATTTTTTCGCAAAGTTTAATACCATTTATATCTTGGATTTTCTTACTTAGGCTCGTGCTCATTTTATTATATCTTTTTTCTTCAAACG
>JAZRJQ010000162.1:0-7209 GCA_045645925.1 Clostridia bacterium
TGATTTATACAATAAAGGCTTAATTTATCAAGGAAGCCGTATAACAAACTGGTGTTCAACTTGTAAAACAGCACTAAGCGATATTGAAGTTGAATATGAAAACGATAAGGGGCATATTTGGCATATCAAATATCCTATTGAAAATTCAGACAAGTATATAATTGTTGCAACAACACGTCCAGAAACAATGTTTGGTGACGTTGCAGTTGCTGTAAACCCAAAAGATAAACGTTATAAAAACTTGGTTGGCACAAATGTAATACTTCCAATTGTAAACAAACCAATTCCAATTATTGCTGATAGTTATGTTAGTGTTGAATTTGGAACAGGTATGGTTAAAATTACTCCTGCGCATGACCCTAACGACTATGAAATTGGTAAACGTCATAATTTAGATATTATTAACGTTATTAACCTTGATGGAACAATGAACGAACATGCTGGAAAATATAGTGGCATGCAAACAACTGAATGTCGTGAAAAACTTGTTCAAGAATTAAGCGACCTTGGTTTAATGGAAAAAATTGAAAACTATTCTCACAATGTAGGGCATTGTCAACGTTGTCATAGTGCGCTAGAACCAGTTGTTACAAAACAATGGTATGTTAAAATGGACGGTCTTGCAAAACGTGCAATTGAAAAAGTTAAAGATGGAACAATAAAATTCCATCCAAAACGTTTTGAAAAAATTTATTTTAACTGGTTAGAAAATATTAGAGATTGGTGTATTTCACGTCAACTTTGGTCTGGCCATAGAATTCCTGTGTTTACATGTGATAAATGTGGACATCAAATGGTTGAAATTGAAGATCCAACCGTTTGTTCAAAATGTGGATGCACAAATCTAACACAAGATCCTGATTCGCTTGATACATGGTTTAGTTCAGCGTTGTGGCCATTTAGTACACTTGGTTGGCCAGAAAACACTAAGGCACTTGAAACCTTCTATCCAACTGATTTAATGGTTACAGCATATGATATTATTTTCTTCTGGGTTGCTAGAATGATTTTCAGTGGCTTAGAGTACACAAATAAAGAACCATTTAAAGATGTTTTAATGCATGGTTTGGTTCGTGATGAACTTGGCAGAAAAATGAGTAAAAGTTTGGGTAATGGTGTAGACCCACTTGATATTATTGAAAAATACGGTGCAGATGCGCTTAGATTTGCATTGTTGATTGGTACAAGTGTTGGTATGGATTCAAGATTTAGTTACGATAAAGCAGAAAATGCAAGTAACTTTATTAACAAACTTTGGAATGCTAGTCGTTTTGTTGTTGACAACATTTCAAAAACAAATTTTGAATTAAAACCACTAAACGAACTTAAATTAAGTTTGGCAGACAAATGGATTTTAACAGAATTAAATTCAACAGTTTCAGCTATCACAAAACAATATGATAAATATGATGTTGGTATGGCTTGTAACACAATTTACGATTTTGTTTGGAATAAATATTGCGATTGGTATATTGAATCAGCAAAACCAAGTTTGTATGCAGAAGGTGAATCACAACAAACAACACTTAACGTTTTAGTTTATGTTCTAGAAAATATTTTAAAAATGTTGCATCCAGTTATGCCTTTTGTTACTGAAACTATTTATGAAGAACTTCCTGGTCATGGCGAAAGTATTATGATTAGCGAATTTCCAAAAGCAACAAAAGAACTTAACTTTGCGTCAGCGCACAAAACAATGAACGAAGTTATGACTGTTATTCGTGCAATAAGAAATGCTAGAAAAGAAATGAACGTTGCTGATAATGTTAAAACAAACTTGTTTATTGAAACTTCGAATCGTGAAATTAAAAACAACTTAGAAGTTTTAAAGAAACTTGCAACAGGTAAGGAAATTTCGCTTCTAAAATCTGAACATGATGCTCCTGAAAACTGCACAGTAATTGTTAATGATTTGTTGAAAGTTTATATTCCTAATGGTGATATGATTAACCCAGAAAAAGAGCTTGAACGTTTAAATAATGAATTAACAAAAACAGAATCTGAAATTGCAAGGGCAGAAAGAATGCTTAACAATGCTGGCTTCTTGGCTCGTGCTCCAAAAGAATTGGTTGATGCTGAAAAAGAGAAACTTGTTAAGTATAACGAAATTAAAGCAAACTTGCTTGCAGCAATTGAAAAACTTGCAAAATAAGGCGCTATGCAAACTATTATGCAAATTTTAAAATAATGGCTAAATAAAGAAAAAGAACACAAATTATTGTGTTCTTTTTTATTTGTTTAAATGTTGTTTTAAAGCACGTGCAAGTTGGTCGGGGCAAGATGTGTTGGCTCTGCATTGAACACCTTCAAGTCTTTTTACTACTTCTTCAACTTTCATGCCTTCAACAAGTTTGCTAATTCCTGATGTGTTACCAGCACAACCACCAACAAACTTAACATTTTTAACAACGCCATCTTCAATTTCGTAATTTATTTGGCGTGAGCAAGTTCCAGTTGTTTTAAATGAATACATATGTTTTCTCCTTAATTGTCAATAATAGTATCATACAAATATTCAAAAATATTAGCAGCAGTTTCTTTCCATTTTTTGCAAGCAATAATTGCAGAATGTCGGTTAGGTGCTTTTAGTTTGATTTCAAGTAGTGGACTTGTTAACACTGGTTCCTTAATTTTTAGTGTTACTGTGTGTGTGCCATCAGGATTTTTAACATAATCCGAAACATATTCTTGACTGCGTTTCAAATTCATTTTGTTTTCGGTTATAAATGTTGAAATTTCTTCACGCAAACTTTGTGGAATTCTTAAAAAGAAATGACTTAAACAATTTCTACCATCAATTGTTATGCCATATCTAACTTCTTCTTTGTCGCTTTCGTTTTTGTAAATAAAACCCACTTCCAAAAGTTGCCACATAATTTCTTTGCAGTCCATGTAGTTAATCCAATTGTTACGGCTGGTGCAAATATCAATAATATTGTTTTCGGTTAGGGGAATTTCCATTTTGTCTAACAAAAACAAAAGTTTTAATTTGTTTATTGTGCTGTCTTGAGTATATTCTAAAATCTTATCCATCTTTTATCCTAAATTTGTATTTCCATTGTAAAGTATAGCATAACTAAAAATTTTCTACAATCAAACAATTTTAATTAAATAAAAATTAATTAAGTTTGCTTTTTAAATTGATTGATTAAATTTAGTAAATTTAATATACTAAAATAGTAACGATATCAAAAAAACAAGGTGAGCTATGAGATATCCTGAAACAGAAATTGTAAAAATTAAAAATTTTTTTGATGCATGTAACGAAATGATTCAAGGTCGTTTCATTTTGTCTGATATCAAAATTTCAAAAATTTTAAAAGCAATTGCTAATTCGCAAGTTTTGTATGATTTGTTTGCTAGTGTTTTAAGTGATTTTAAATTTAAAGAAGAATTTGAAAATGCTAAAACTAACAACAAAATTAATGGTGGATATTTTTCTATTCCTGAACAAGACGAAAAAAAAATTGCTTTGGTTTTTTGCTTGCTTTTAGAAGTTGATAATCAAAAAATGAATTTGCAAAATTTTGTTAATGATTATTTTTATAGTCCGGAAGGGTATAACATTAGTTACAGCAACTTTTCACTAAGTGTGTTAGTTCCATTTAAAAATGCAGTGTTAAATTTGTTGGATTGTAACGAAGATGGCACTTATGTTGAAGAAGAAGATGAAGTTGAAGAAGTGGAAGAACCTGAAACAGAAGTTGAGCCAAATCATAAACAAAAAATTATGTTTGCAAACTTAACAATGTCGTTAAACGAACTTTTGTCGGTTATTAATCGTAGCAAAATCGATAGCGAAAGCAAGGAAGAATTAAACATTATAATTAGTGCAATTTTTGAAGCAATTCAAATTGAAAACTTAAATATTATTAATGCGTTAATAATTCCTTTGGAACACATGATTGGTAAAAATAAACAAGTTAAATTTTACTATAACGATTTTAAAGAATGTTTGGTTCAATTTTATTATAGTTAACAAAAAGGCAGTTGTAATAACTGCCTTTTTTATAAAATGATAAGCCCAAACAAAAATGCTAGTATCATAGTGATTAATGAATGTGTTAATTTTTGAAAGAAATAAAATTTTAAATTTATGTTCATTTTCTTTAAAAAAGTTAATGCTTGTAAGTTAATTGAAACACCACCAAATGAAATTAATCCACTTAAAATTATTGCGTTTGTTTTTATGGTTAATCCGCAATGGCTTAAATCTAAACAGCCACGTGTTAATTCAATAATTCCATTAAGTATTGAATTTAATGTGTTTTTTGACAAATTTGGTATAATTTTTGTTAAAACTGAACAAATTGGTTCAAATAAATTAAAGTTGTTAATTATTGTTATTAACATAAAAAATATGCTAATATATCCACCCACAATCAAAATGCTTTTAATAGAACTTAACATGCAGTCTTCTAGCATGTTTTTTGAAGAGGTGTTTTCTAGTTTTTGTGTGGGTGAATTGGTTGTACTAAACATGTAATTTCTGTATAACAAACCATTTAATAAAGCACCAATAAAATGTGAAAGTAAAATTGTGTAGCCCAAGGCTTTGTTTGAAAACATTCCAACGGCAACAGTTCCTAAAATAAACAATGGTCCACTTGTGCTCGTAAAAGTTATAATTCTGTGAGCTTGTCCTAAGTCGATATATTTTTTTTCGTACAAATCGCTAGTTAGTTTTGCGCCAACAGGATATCCTGACAAAATGCTCATCAAATAAACATAACCACTAATTCCACTTGTGTTAAAAAGTTTTTTTGTGATTGGGGCAACGTAAGAGCTAATATGTGTAATTAACCCCAGTTCTCCAAGCAATTTTGTAAAAAAGAAAAATGGAAAAAGGGCAGGTAAAATGTTTGTTGCCCAAACCATTATTCCGTTTAAACTTGCTTCTATTGAAACTTCTGGAAATGCCACTAAACATAGCAATAATAGAAGCAAAAATATTGATAATGCTATTGTTGTTCTTTTTATTTTCATTGCTTGATATTTAAAATTTGGTGTGATATAACTTAAAAAATAAGGTTAAATTATAATAATATATGGTTTGGGGAGTTGTTTTATGAGTAAAGTTAAAATAGGTTTGGCACTTGGTGGTGGTGGAGCCCTTGGCATGGCACATGTTGGTGTTTTAAAGGCGTTGGAAGAAAATGGAATAAAACCACAAATTATTGTTGGAACAAGTATTGGTTCGTTGGTTGGTGGTGTTTATGCTTCGGGTTTGCCACTTGATGTTATTGAAGAAGAAGCACTAAAAGTTAAAACTTCACAACTGGTTGATGTTAGTTTAAATCTTATGGGTATTCTTAGTGGAAAATCAGCAATGAAACTAATTAAAAATATTATTAAATCTGACTATCAAATTGAAGATTTAAAAATTAAATTTGGTGCTGTTGCTGTTAATCTTGCCGATGGTGAAGAAGTGTTATTTACTTCTGGTTCGTTGTTGGATTCAATTAGAGCAAGCATAAGTGTTCCAGGGGTTTTTGTTCCATTTAAAATTGGTAACAAGTATTACGTTGATGGTGGAGTGTTGAATAATGTTCCTGAAAACCATGTAAAAAATATGGGTGCTGATTTTATTGTTTCGGTTGATTTGCTTAGCGATTATAAACCAAATGCTGTTCCCAAAACTGCAATTTCTGCAATTACTTATAGCAGTTTTGTTATGCAAAAACGTGTTACCGAACTTATGCCAAAATTTGCAGATGTTAGAATTGATTTGAAATTAAATGAATTCAAACAAGAAGTTTTTAATAGAAAAGAAGCAGAAAAATTAATTGAAATTGGTTATAACGAAACATTAAAGTTAATGCCAAAAATCAAAAAATTAATAAACAAGAAAATAAAAAGCACCAAATAATATTGTTTGGTGCTTTTTATTTTAAATTTTAATGCTTTTTGTAAGTAGGTCTGGTGTGTATTCAGGAATTGAAGCATTCTTTCTTAGTAACATATAGTAAACTTGATTTGCTCTGTCTTCAATGTTTGCAAGTTCCTTATAAATTTCGCTTTGTTCGCTTTCAACATTGTTAACCCTAATAATCAAGTTTGTGTTTGCGCTAACACTTTTTAAAAGTTCTTCACGTTCATCTTTAAATGCTAAAACTTTAATAAATGGTAAAATGTCTAAATCATAAATTGATTTAACTGCTTTCGAATTAATTTCTAGCAAATTGCCTAAAATAATTCTTTTAATTCTTGTAAATGTGTAACGTTTGGTTTTAACTTGTAACAACAATTCGCTTAAATTTTTTGTGTTTCTGCTCATATCGTGGAATCTGTTTTCTAATCCTTCGGTTACATCAAACACTTTCTTTAATTCTTCTGGTGTACTCATTTTTAGTTTGTACATACACAAATCATTAAACAAATTCATGTCTGGCAAACCAAAAGTTTTAAGTTCTTCTTTAAGTAGGGAATATGTGAATTTTGGAACAAGTTTTTTAATTTTTGAAACCTTACCAGTTTTATAAAGTCTTGCTCTTATTGCAGTTGCACTTGAATTTTTTCCAACAACTTCTTCTGAGTTGTAATCGCTTTCGCCACGGGTGGTGAACACTGGTTTAATTTTACTGTTTGTGTTAATTAATGCCTTTAAATATTCAATTGCTAAAATGTTGTTAGGTTGTTTTAAAATGTTACTAATTTCGCTTGGATTGCTAAATTCTATAACACCATCTTCAACCAAATCTTCAATTGCTTTTTGTCTGCTTGTTACCAAAGAATTTCCTTGGTCTAAATATTTTTTAAGTTTTGTTTTATATTCTTTTGGCTCGTTTACAAAAAATTCTGCAAGTTCTTGTAATAGGTTAGTGTGCTTTGTTTCGCAACCAAAAGCTAGGTGTGTAACACTATCAAAACTGTTTGCAATTTTAACACCAGCAAGTGCAAAAATTTCGGCAGTAGAAGTTGCATATGCCGTTGGCATTTGAACAACAATATCTGCTCCAGCTTCAAGAGCAATTCTTGCTCTAACGTGTTTGTTTAAAATTGTAGGTTCGCCACGTTGTGTAAAGTTCCCGCTCAAAATTATCATAACAGCATCAGCGCCACTTTGTTGTTTTGCATCTTCAATATGTTTTAAGTGTCCGTAATGGAACGGATTGTATTCGCTAATAATTGCACAAATTTTCATATTCATCACCTGTTTTAAGTTTACTAATTTAAATTAAATCACTATAATACATTATATAATAATAA